>CAYVGD010000093.1:0-9321 GCA_964450095.1 uncultured Polaromonas sp. | reverse complement strand
ACCTCGCCCTCGATCATGTCGCCGGTGTGCAGGTTGAAGCGGCGGATCTGGCTGGGGCTGATGTAGATGTCGTCGGTCGAGGCGGTGTAGCTCGAGTCCGGGTCCCGCAGGAAGCCGAAGCCGTCGGGCAGCACCTCGAGCACGCCATCGGCGACGATGGTCTCCCCGGTCTTGGCGCGCTTTTTGATGATGGCGAACATCAGCTCCTGCTTGCGCATGCGGCCGACGTTTTCTATCTCAAGCGCCTCAGCCTGCTTGAGAATTTCAGACACGTGGAGTGCCTTGAGCTCTTTCAAATGCATGGATGGTCCTGCGTGGAGTCGAACTCCGCGGTGGGAGCTCATGGAAATTCAGGTGGGGGGAGGGGAGGTCCCAGGGCCGTCTGGCCTGGAGCCCGGGCTGTGCGGCGAAGCGACCGATCAGCGAATGGCGCAAATTATGACAGAGAAAGGCAGCCTGCCCGGCAGCCCTTCAGGCAGTTCGTCCGTGCGCCCGGGTGGGCGCCAAGCAAAAGGGCCGCACAGTGTGCGGCCCTCGGGCTCGAGCGGTGAGGGCTCAGGCCAATTGCTGGTCGATGAAGGCCGTCAGTTGGGCCTTGCTCATGGCGCCCACCTTGGTGGCGGCCAGTTGCCCGTCCTTGAACAGCATGAGCGTGGGGATGCCGCGGATGCCGAACTTGGCCGGGATGTCACGGTTCTCGTCCACGTTCATCTTGGCGATCTGCAGGCGTCCGTCGTAACCGGCGGCCACCTCGTCGAGGATGGGGGCGATCATCTTGCAGGGACCGCACCACTCGGCCCAGTAGTCCACGAGGACCGGCTGGGTGGATTTCAGGACGTCGTTTTCAAAGGTGGCGTCGGTGACATGCTTGATCAACTCGCTGGCCATGCGTGGCTTCCTTTCCTGGGGCGCGGGGTTCGGGATAATCGGGCGGATTGTGGCAGAAAGCGGCACCCTCCGCCCTGAAGCAGGCTGTCGCGCCTGCCGTCCCCGGCCCATGGCGCCCGCGTGCCGCTGCCCTCCAGCCCGACCTTTTTTGGACCGTCTGCCTTGCACTTCAATGACCAGCGCTGGCTGAGGATCACCCAGGACATCCGCCTGGCCATGGACGAGCGCGGCTGCCCCGCCACCGACTGCGTGGTGCTGGTGCCTTATGCGCAGCTCATGGCCACGGCCCGCCAGGCCTGGGTGGACCTGGCCCGCCGCGAGGCAGGGGCCACCTTGCTGCTGCCGCGCATCGAGACCACGCAGAACTGGGCCCAGTCGCTCTGGGCCGCGCGCGGTGGCTTCCAGGCCGGTGCGCAGGACCTGCGCATGGACGCCGCCTTTGACCTGGTCACCGCCGGGCAGTGGCTGGCGGCCTCGCCGCTGGGTGGCGACCGCGAGGCCCTGGCGCCGCGCCTGATGGAGGCGGCCTGGACCCTGGCCCGCCTGGCCGCGGCCGTGCCACCGGCCGAGCGAAGCGCCTGGGGCGAGCAGCTCAGGCCGCAACTGACGGCCGGCTGGACCGCTTCGGTGCTGTGCATGGAGGCTGCGGTCGCGCAACTGGCGCTGGCCTGGGCCTCGTCCTCGGCCTACGTCACCGATGTGCTTTTCGAGTTGCACCCCGGCCTGCTCGTGGTGCTCGAAGGATTCCAGGCGGACCCGCTGGCCGCCAGCCTCCGCCAGGGCCTGGGCGATGCGCGCGCTTTTTCCCTGTCGCTGGCGGCGCCGGCCCGGCCGCGTGGCCGCATCCGCCTGCACTTGGCGGCCGATGCGCAGGACGAGGCCGAGCGCGCTGCCGCCTGCGTCATCGACCTGCTGGCGCGCCAAGTGCAGCCCGTCGGCCTGATCGCCCAGGACCGCATGCTCACCCGCCGCATTCGCGCGCTGCTGGCCGAGCAGGGCGTGGCCGTGCGCGACGAGACTGGCTGGACGCTCTCCACCACGCGCGCGGCCGCGGTCCTCATGAGCCTCATGCGCGCCTTGCCGCACGATGCCTCCTGCGACGCGGTGCTCGACTGGCTCAAGCACGCCTCGGCCATCGACGCGCAGCTGCTGCTGGCAGTCGAGGCCGAGCTGCGGCAGGCCGGCATCCGGCGCTGGTCGCGCATCCGTCCTGCGCACCGGCAGGCGCATGCGCTGGCCCAGCGCGTGCAGCCCTGGCTGGACGGCCTGCAGAAAAGCCGCCCCTTGAGCCTTTGGCTGTCCGAGCTGCGCCAGGTCCTGCGCCAGGCCGGCCAGTGGGACGCCCTGGTGCGCGACGTGGCCGGCCACGCGGTGATGGATGCGCTGCGCCTGCACGAGGGCGCGGAATTCGAGCTCGGACCGCTGGCCGCGCGCCTGTCGCGGCGCGAGTTCACGCAATGGGTCAGCCACACGCTGGAGTCGGCCAACTTCACGCCGGTGCATCCGCCCGAGGCACAGGTGGTGATCCTGCCGCTGAGCCAGATGCTGGGACGCTCTCTGTCGGCCATGGTGCTGCCCGGCGCGGACGAGCAAAACCTGCCGCCCGCGCCCGAGCCGCCGGGCCCCTGGACGGCCGCCCAGCGCGTGCTGCTGGGCCTGCCCAGCCGCGAGCAGCTCATGGCCAGCAGCCGCGCCAGCTGGGACCATGCGCTGCAGCTGGCCGAGGTCCACATCCTGCACCGCCGCAGCGAGAACGGAGAGGCGCTGATGCCCGCACCCTGGGTGCAGGAGCTGGTGCTCGCGGGTTTGCCGGAGCAGGCCGATGACCCGCGTCTGCTGCGCGATCTGGTGCGTCAGCCCGCCCGCAGGCCGCAGGCCAGCGGTGCAGCGCTGCCGCTCGCACGCCTTTCGCATTCGGCGTATGCCGACCTGCGCAGCTGTCCCTACCGTTTCTTCGCCCTGCGCCAGCTCGGCTTGCAAGAGGCCGATGAACTCGAGGGCGAGCTCGACAAGCGCGACTTCGGCATCTGGTTGCATGAAACCCTGCACCTGTTCCACGGCGCCCTGGCCGAGGCGCCCACGGCCGACCTGGCTGAGCGCCAGCGCCTGCTCGATGCCGCCGCCGAGCGCGCCCGCCACCGCCTGGACCTCGAGCCCGCGGAGTTCCTGCCCTTCCAGGCCGCCTGGCCGCAGTTGCGCAGTGGTTATTTGGCCTGGCTGGCCGGGCACGAGGCCCTGGGCCTGGTCTATGCCGAGTCTGAAACCTGGAAGGAGCGTCCGCTGGGCGAGCGCGTGGCGCTGGTGGGCAAGATCGACCGCATGGACCGCGACCCCCACGGCCGGCCCCTGCTGCTGGACTACAAGACCGAAAACGACACCAAGACCCGCGCCCGCCTGCAGGCCGGCACAGAGGACACCCAGCTGGCGTTCTATGCCGCGCTGCTGGACGAGGCCGACGTGCAGGTGGCCTATGTGAACGTGGGTGAAAAAGGCCAGACCCAGACCCATATTCCCAGCGGCGTGGCGCAGCTGCGCGAGCAGCTGCTGGCCGGCATCGAAAGCGACCTCGCGCGCCTGGCCGCCGGCGAGCCACTGCGCGCGCTGGGTGACGGGCAGGCCTGCGTCCACTGCCAGGCCCGGGGCCTGTGCCGCAAGGACTTCCTGGCCGAAGAGGAGGGCCAGCCATGAGCCCGGGCGCCTACGAAAAGAACGGCCAGCCGGTCAGTGCGCAGACCTTCTACGCCGCCGCGTGCGACCCGAGGCGCAGCGTGGCCGTGGAGGCCTGCGCCGGCGCCGGCAAGACCTGGATGCTGGTGTCCCGCATGCTGCGCGCCTTGCTCGAAGGCGATGGCCGGCCGGGGGCTGCCGGCTGCGAGCCGCAGGAAATCCTGGCCATCACCTTCACCCGCAAGGCCGCAGGCGAGATGCGCGAACGGCTCTACCAATGGCTGCGCGAGCACGCCCGGGCGGACCGGCCCGCACTGCTGCAGGCCCTGGCCGAGCGCGGCGTGCAGGGGCTGGACGACCCCGAGCGCGCCGACCTGCTGTGCGAACAGCTCCAGGGCCTTTACGCACGCGTGCTGGCCGCAGGCCGCCCGGTGCAGATCCGCACCTTCCACAGCTGGTTCTCCGCGCTGCTGCGCACCGCGCCCGTGGCGGTGCTGCAGGAGTTGAGCCTGCCTCTGCAATACGAATTGCTCGAGGACGACAAGCCCGCCAAGGCCCAGGTCTGGCGGCGCTTTTATGCCCGCCTGCTGGAAGACGACGCCGCGCGCAGCGACTTCGAGGCCCTGGTGGCCGAACATGGCCGCTTCCAGGCCGACAAGGCCCTGCAGGCAGCGCTGGACAAGCGCGTGGAGTTTGAACTGGCCGACCGGCAGGGTGTGGTCGAGCATTCGGTGGCCACCCTGGCCGCGCAGTTTCCTGCGATGGCCGGTGCCGCCGAGCCCGCGCAGGCGCTGTCGCTGGCCCCGGTGCGTGCCCTGCTGCAGGACGCTGCGCAGGCGCTTGGCGCAGGCAGCACCAAGACCCAGACGAACGCCGGACAGGCGCTGGCCCAGGCGCTGGACGCACAGGACCTGGACGGCCTGCTGGCTGCGCTCCTCACGCAGAAGTTCGAGCCTCGCAAGTTCGGTGCGCTCAGCGACCACCCGGACGTGCGCCAGGCACAGACCTTCGCCCAGGAACTGGTCGAGGCCTGCCGCCAGCACCAGGGCTGGCTGTACCAGCAGCGCATGGCGCGGCTGACCCGGCTGCTGATCGCCGAGTACGCCGCACTCAAGCGCGAACGCGGCTGGGTGGACATGAACGACATCGAGCGTGCGGCGCTGCGCATGCTGGGCGACGACTTGCTCTCGGGCTGGGTGCAGGAAAAGCTCGATGCCCAGGTGCGGCACCTGCTGATCGATGAATTCCAGGACACCAACCCGCTCCAGTGGCAGGCACTGCGCGCCTGGCTGGAAAGCTATGCGGGCGCCGGCCGCGCGCCCAGCGTGTTCGTGGTGGGTGACCCCAAGCAGAGCATCTACCGCTTTCGCCGCGCCGAGCCGCAGGTGTTCATCGCCGCGCAGCGCTTCGTGCGCGAGGCCCTGGGCGGGGACCTGCTCAGCTGCGACCACACCCGGCGCAATGCCCGGCAGGTGATCGACACCGTCAACGCCGCCATGGCCGCCGCCGCAGCCGACCCTGAAGACGCCTACCTGGGCTTTCGCAACCACACCACCGCCTCCGGCGAAGCCGGTGAAGTCTGGCGCCTGCCCGTCATCGCCCGGCCCGATGCGGCAGAGGACGAAGACAGCCAGCCTGACGCCAGCGATGCCCCACCCTGGCGTGACAGCCTCCTCACCCCGCGCGAGACGCCCGAGGAAACCCTGCGCACCCTCGAGGCGCAGCAGGCCGCCGCGTGGCTGGCCGCGCAGCTGAAGGCGCGGGGCCTTCGCCCGCAGGACGCCATGGTGCTGTCCCGCAAACGCGACAACCTGCTGCCCATGCAGCAGGCGCTGCGCGCCCTGGGCGTGCCCGCCGAGGTGGGCGAGAAAGTCGCGCTGATCGACTGCTGCGAGGTGCAGGACGTGGTGGCCCTGCTGGACGTGCTGGTCTCGCCGCGCCACAGCCTGTCGCTGGGGCGGGCGCTGCGCTCGCCGATCTTCGGCCTCGACAACGAGGCGCTCGTGCCCCTGGCCCTGGCCGCGCGCCGCACCCAGTGGCCCTGGCTGGCGCTGCTGCAGGCCGCCCCGGGCGAGGTGGCCGAGCTCGACGCGCCCGAAGCCCTGCCGCTGCGCGGCCTGGGCGAGGTGCTGGCCCGCTGGCAGCGCTGGCTGCAGGCGCTGCCCCCCCACGATGCGCTGCAGGCCATCTACGCCGATGGCGACCTGATGGCGCGCTATGCCGCGGCCGCCCCGGACACGCAGCGCGCCGGCGTGCTGGCCAACCTTCAGGCCCTGCTCATGGCCTCGCTGCAGCACGAGGGCGGGCGCTTTGCCACGCCCTACGCCCTGGTGCGCGCGCTCAAGGCTGGCGGCCTGGCCGCGCCCGCCACCGTGAGCGACCAGGCCGTGCGCCTGCTCACCATCCACGGCGCCAAGGGACTGGAGGCCGAGTTGGTGCTGCTGCTGGACACCCACACCCCGCCCCGTGCAGCAGAGAGCATGGGCATCTTGATCGACTGGCCGGGCGAGGCCCTGCACCCCCGGCGCTTTGCTTTCCTGCTCAGCGAAAGCCGGCCCCCGGCCTGTTCGCGCCTGGCCCTGCAGGCCGAGCAGCAGGCCCGGCACCGCGAGGAGCTCAACACCCTTTACGTGGCCATGACCCGTGCGCGCCAGGTGCTGGCGTTGTCCTGCATCACGCCATCGCGCATGCCGCGCCGCTCCTGGTGGCAGCGCCTGGAACCGCTGGCCCAGGCGGCCGCGTGCGATGCCGTGCCCGACCGCGCTGAAACAGGCAGTGCGACGACCGTCCGCCTGCACGTGGTGCCGGTGCTGGCCCAGGGCCTGCGCCCGACGCGGCTGGAGGAGTCACCCGAGAGCGACGCCTCCCGCATCGGCCAGGCCATGCACCGGCTCCTGGAGTGGGGCCTGGCAGGTCCCGACCAGGTGCGTGCCGTCGCGCGCGAGTTCCGGCTCGAGCCTGCGCAGGTCGAGGCGGCACGGGGTGGCGCCGAGCGCATCCTGGCCGGGGAGGGCGCCTGGGCCTGGCGCGGGCCCCTGGCCTGGCAAGGCAGCGAGGTCGAACTGGCCCACGAAGGCCAGCTGATGCGGCTGGACCGGCTCGTGCGCCATGCCCAGACCGGCTGGTGGGTGCTGGACTACAAGTCCGCCGCCCGCCCGGAGCAGCAGGCCGAACTGGTGGCGCAGCTTCAGGCCTACCGGCGTGCCGTGCAGGCCTGGCAGGGCACGAACCAGGTGCGCGCCGCTTTCCTCACGGCCGAGGGGCGCCTGGTGGAGCTGCCGGCCACCTGAAGGCCTGTTCACCCTCCCCGGGCCTGCCGCGGCAGTGGCCGCTGAGTTTCATGTTCTTTCTTGAATGCTTGTGCTTTGACTTCCTCGATGTCCGTTCCCGCTTCCGTCCCAACGCCTGAGCCCGTGGCCGCCCGTGCGCCCGCCCTCGCCGCACCGCCCCGGGAGGTGGCCGTCATCGGTGGCGGCCCCGCCGGGCTGATGGCCGCCCAGGTGCTGGCACGGGCCGGTGTGCCGGTGCGCGTGTACGACGTCATGGCCTCGGTGGGGCGCAAGTTTTTGCTGGCCGGCCGCGGCGGGCTCAACCTCACGCATTCGGAGCCGCCCGCGCCGTTCGTCACCCGCTACGGGGCCCGGCAGCAACAGGTGGCCGACTGGCTGGCCGACTTCGGTGCGCCCCAGGTGCGCCACTGGGCGGCGCAACTGGGCGTGGACACCTTCGTCGGCACCTCGGGCCGCGTGTTTCCCACCGACATGAAGGCCGCGCCCTTGCTTCGCGCCTGGTTGCACGACCTGCGCCGCATGGGCGTGCAGTTTTCCATGCGCCACCGCTGGCAGGGCTGGGCCGATTCAGGCGCCTTGCGCTTTCAGACGCCCCAGGGCGAGCGTGAGGTCGCAGCCGACGTGGTGGTGCTGGCCCTGGGCGGTGGCAGCTGGGCCCGGCTGGGCTCGGACGGTGCCTGGGTGGCCCTGCTGGCGCAGCGGGGCCTGCAGGTGCCGCCGCTGCGACCGGCCAACTGCGGCTTTGACGCCTGGGGCGCCAGTGGCCAGGGCTGGAGCGACCACTTTCGCAGCCGCTTCGCGGGCCAGCCCTTCAAATCGGTGGCACTGCGTGTGGGCGATGAGGCCGCGCCTCGCTTCATGCGGCAGGGCGAGTTCGTGGCCACCGACACCGGGGTGGAAGGCAGCCTCATCTATGCCGCGTCGCACCTGCTGAGGGACGACATCCAGGCCCATGGCCAAGCCTGTTTTTTCCTCGACCTCCTGCCGGCGCGCAGCCACGCGCAGGTGCTGGCGGAGGTGCAGCGCCCCCGCGGATCGCGCTCCCTGGCCTCGCACCTCAAGGGCCGGCTGGGCCTGGACGGCATCAAGTCGGCGCTGCTGCATGAACTCATGGACCGGGCCGACTTCCAGGATCCCGAGCGGCTGGCCTCTGCCATCAAGGGGCTGCCCGTGCGGCTCAAGGCGGCACGGCCACTGGATGAAGCCATCAGCAGCGCGGGCGGCGTGCGTCTGGAAGACTTGTCGGCCGACCTGCGGCTGGGCGCCCTCAGCAGCGATCGGCAGACCGTGCTGTGCTGCGGCGAGATGCTGGACTGGGAGGCGCCCACCGGCGGCTACCTGCTCACGGCGTGCCTGGCCAGCGGTGGCCGGGCCGGGCAGGGCGCTGTAGCCGCCTGGCGAGCTCCCGCAGCCTCCGTGGCGCCCAGCGGCACCGGCGCTCTGGCAGACACCTCCGCAGGAGAAAGCAAATGATCATCCGCCTGCAGATCGATGAGTTCCAGCGCGGCGACTTTGAGTACAGCGTCCTGCACGAGGGGATGCCGCTCTTTTCGGATGCAGGCCTGTCCAGCCTGGAGGAATGCCTGCTGGCGGCGCTGGACGGCCTGGGCGCCGATGCGCTGGCTGCAGAGGTGGCCTTCAAGGGGGTGGTGAGCGGAACCTATCCGCTGGAGACCATCGGCATGGCCTGTCCGCAGGTGGCCGAGCACGCCCGCAACACCACCGAAGCCATCGAGGAGGTGGTGCGCCAGGCCGGCGGCATCCGACGATCGGACGGCACATGAAAAAAGAGGGCCGCTGGCCCTCTTTTTTCGAGATGAATAGGTGACGAGCCTGACCCCGGCACTGACTCCACAGTTAGGGCTGCTTGGTTCCCCACCTGACCCGGTTGGCCGCTTCGCCATGCGGGAAGGCCCGTCACGGTGCATTGTAAGTCGCGCCGCGCGCCCAGCGGCGCTGGCCGTCGCCGATGAGCGGTGTTTTTTTGCACGCGGTCCGGGCCTGAAGGCAGGGCGCGCCGCCCGGGACACAGCGCGGCAGCACCTTAGAATGAACCGATGTCCTACCTCGTTCTGGCCCGCAAGTACCGACCCAAGAGCTTCGCCGAAATGGTCGGTCAGATGCATGTGGTCCAGGCCCTGGGCAACGCGCTGGAGTCGCAGCGCCTGCACCATGCCTACCTGTTCACCGGCACGCGCGGCGTGGGCAAGACCACGGTCTCGCGCATCCTGGCCAAGTCGCTGAACTGCCTGGGCGCAGATGGGCAGGGCGGCATCACCGCCACACCCTGCGGGGTGTGCCAGGCCTGCGCCGACATCGATGCCGGCCGCTTCGTGGACTACACCGAACTGGACGCCGCCTCCAACCGCGGCGTCGATGAAATCGCGCAGCTGCTGGAGCAGGCGGTCTACAAGCCCGTGGTGGGGCGCTTCAAGGTCTTCATGATCGACGAGGTGCACATGCTCACCAACACGGC
>CAYVGD010000092.1:0-9325 GCA_964450095.1 uncultured Polaromonas sp. | reverse complement strand
CGGATGGTCCACGTTCGGGTTCACGTTGGAATAAAAGCCGTACTCCTGTGGCGCCGACTTGTTCCAGGCGGTGCGCGGCTGCTCCTCGGTGAAGCGGATCTTGACGATGCTTTTGCCGCTTTTGAAACCGTATTTCCAGGGCACCACCAGCCGCACCGGCGCGCCGTTTTGCTTGGGCATCACCTCGCCGTACATGCCAAAGCTCAGCAGCGTGAGCGGGTGCATGGCCTCGTCCATGCGCAAGCCCTCCAAGTAGGGCCACTCCAGGACGCGCGAACCCACGAAAGGCATGGTCTTGGGGTCGGCCGCCGTGACGAATTCCACGTACTTGGCGCTGCCCAGGGGTTCGACGCGCCTGATCAGTTCGGACAGCGAATATCCCACCCAGGGGATCACCATGGACCAGCCCTCTACGCAGCGCAGGCGGTAGATGCGTTCCTCCTGGGCGCTGAGCTTGAGCAGGTCTTCCAGGGCGTAGGCGCGCGGCTGCTTGACCAGGCCCTCGATGCTCACGCTCCAGGGGCTGGTCTGGAAGCGGCCGGTGTTGCGCGCCGGGTCCGACTTGTCGGTACCGAACTCGTAGAAATTGTTGTAGCTCGTGGCGTCCTTGTGGTCGGTGAGCTTCTCGAAGGTGGTCGCACCGGCCACCTTGGAGGCCATCCCCGGCAGCGGCGCGAGCTTGCCTGGCCGGGGCGTGCCCTGTGCCAGGGCTTCGCGGCCCGCCCAGGAAGCCAATGCGGCACCGGCTGCGCCTGTGGCCATCAGGCGCAGCAGGTCGCGGCGGCGCTCATGCACCGCACGGGGCGTGATCTCGCTGCCCCAGGGATGTTGGAAACCGTCGTCGTGGTTCTTGATCAGCATGCGGGCTCCTTCCGGCGGGCGATGCCCGCTTCATGCAATGGATGGGACCTGCCGTGGCACACCCGCGCGAGGCCGCGCTCCAGGGCGCGCCAAGGCGCCCCGCTGGTTCAGAGCTCGCCGTAGCTGTGCAGCCCCGACAGGAACATGTTCACGCCCAGGAAGGCGAAGGTCGTCACACCCAGGCCAGCCAGCGCCCACCAGGCCGCGACCGTGCCGCGCAAGCCCTTCATCAGGCGCATGTGCAGCCAGGCGGCGTAGTTCAACCAGACGATGAGCGCCCAGGTTTCCTTGGGGTCCCAACTCCAGTAGCCCCCCCAGGCCTCGGCCGCCCAGAGCGCGCCCAGGACCGTGGCGATGGTAAAGAACGCAAAGCCGACGGCGATGGACTTGTACATCACGTCGTCCATGATCTCGTAGCTGGGCAGGCGCGCGGCGATGGGCCGGCGCGCCAGCACCATGAGCGCGGCGATGGCGCCCGAGATGCCGATGTAGCCCACCCAGTACATGCCGCCAGCCTCGTAGGTGGACTTGCGGAACACCACGGGCACCAGGCAGATGAGCAGGCCCAGCAGCCACAGGGGCGCCAGCTTGTGCCAGCGCGTCTGGTCGGCCTGCTGCTTGATGAGGTAGCCCAGCGACACCATGGCCGCCAGCGCGAACATGCCGTAGCCGACGAAGTTGGCCGGCACGTGCACCTTCATCCACCAGCTCTTGAGCGCGGGGACCAGCGGCTGGATCTCGTGGGCTTCGCGCACCAGCGTGTACCAGAGCAGGAAACCCACCGCGGCGCTCACCACCAGCATGACCATGGCGCCCATGGAGCGGGTCTGGTACTGCGCTTCATAGTAGAGATAGAACAGGGCCGTCATCCAGCAAAACAGCACGAACACCTCGTAGAGGTTGCTCACCGGGATGTGGCCGATGTCCGGCCCCATCTGGTGGCCCTCGTACCAGCGCACCATGGTGCCGATCAGCGCCATGATGACGGCCGACCACGCCAGGCGCGAGCCCAGCAGTTCCAGGGTGCCGCCCTGCCCCCGGATGAAGATGGGCAGCCAGTAAAACACCGTGCTCATGAAGAACAGCACGCACATCCACAGGATGGCCGACTGGCTGGAGAAGAAGTACTTGAGCCAGAACACCTGCTCGGCGCGGGCCAGGTCGCCCCCGTAGGAGGAGATGGCCAGCAGCGAACAGGCTGTCACCGCGCCCATCAGCCCCTGCAGCGGCCGCCAGAACCAGCCCAGCGCAATGGCCGACGGAATACAGCCGACCAGGATGGCCTGCTCGTAGCCGTTCATGGCATGCTGGTAGTTGAGGAAAGCGAACAGCCCACCGGCCAGCACCAGCACCGCGAACACCCAGTCCATGCGGTTGCGCCGGGCGAAATAGCCTTCGCTGAGGAGAATGCCGTCCTCGCGGCTGAGGATGCTGCTCATGGGGACACCTGCAAAAGTCGGGATTTCAAAAGGTCGAACTCCTTGTCGCCGTCCAGGGTCTTGCGGTTGGTCGACAAGGCCATGGTCGCCTGCGAGCCTTGCGTCGCCGAGGGGGACAGCCAGATCCAGAGCCTGCGCTCGCGCACGTACAGCATCGCAAAGATGCCGATGATGAGCAACAGGCAGCCCAGGTACACGATGTTGCGGCCAGGCGCCCGCGCCACCTGGAACACGCTGGCCTGCACCTGGTCGTACGAGGTCAGCTCAAAGGTCATGGGCGCGGGATAGAAGAAGGCATCCGACAGGCTCAGCACGGTCTGGGCCATGAAGTTCTGCGTGGTGTCGTTGCGCTCCAGCAGGGCCACGCCGCCCTGCTGGCGGGCCATCTGCACCACCTCGAACAGCACGCCGTTGAGGATGCGGATCAGCACCTCGCCGGCCTTGGGCCGCTCGGCCTCCGGTACGTTGGTCTCCATGAAATCCGAGACGGCCTGCAGGCCCGCGGCCGGCTTGGCCGCTGCATCGCCCGGGGCTGCCTGGCCCGCCTCGCCGGCAAAGAGCGCGAGCGCGCGCGAAGCGGAGGCAGACAGCTGCTCGGCCATGTCAGGGCGGTCGGCGGGGATGGCCTGGCGCACGTAGCGGCGCACGGCCTCATCGCGCTGGGTGGGGCTCTTGAGCAGTTCGCGTGTGCGCAGGAACGTGGCCTTGGTGCCTTCCGGGTCGGCGGGAATGCGCAGGTACTGGAAAGACTGGGCCGGCGTGTCGCGTGCGCCCAGCAGGAAGACGGGAACGCTGTCGGGGTTGCTGTCGAGTTTGACCGGCAGCATGTAGTTGTTGAACTCACGCGCCTGGCCGGCCCCGTCCCGCAGCTTGTAGCTCACGCTGGGGCCGACATTGCGCAGTTCCTTGCGGCTGGTGGTCTTGTTGGCCGCGCCCAGGCGGCTTTCGAGTGCGTGGCGCAGCCGGGACTCGCCGTTCGAGAGGACATCGACCGGGGTGCTGCCGAAGTTCTCGACGTTGATCACACGCAGGCCCGAGTACTCCAGCGTGATCTGCTCACGGCCGTTGCTCAGAGGCGTGGCACCGCCGATGGCGCCGCTCACCTCGAAGGGCTTGACCTCGGCGCTCATCGGCACGGCGCGCAGCGTCACGCGGGAGCCGCCGTCGTCGAAGCCGGACTGGTAGATCTCGATGCCGCGGTGCCGGGCCGGGTGGTTCACCTCCACCCGCTGTGGAATGGCCTCGCCCGTGGCCTTGTCGTGAATCACGATCTCGCTGGCAAACAGCTTGGGCATGCCGGTGGAGTAGTACTCCACGATGAATTTCTTGAGCTCGATGGAAAACGGCAGCTCCTGCAGCATCACGCCGCCAGGCTGGTTGAGCAGCGCCGTGCTGGACTGCGTGCCCTCGGAGACCAGGACGTTGCCGCGGAAGGTGGGGTTGGAGGCCGGCAGCCGGTGCTGGGGCGGCACGTCGGCGATCATGCCGGCGCCGCTGAAGACGGCCTTGTCGCCCCACCACATCTGCAGGCGCACCATGAGGTCGCCATCGAGGAGCCCCCCCACGCACACCAGCACGATGGCGCTGTGCGCGGCGATGTAGCCCAGCTTGTTGGCTGCGCCCTTCTTGGCCGCCACCATCCAGCCGCCGTCGCGCTGCTGGAGTTTGACTTTCCAGCCCCCCGAAGCCAGCGCCTGGCCCAGCCGCCGTGCGGCGGGCTCGGGGGCGTCGGCCAACGTGCCCTCGGCGCGGTGCGGGAAGGCCTTGAGGCTCTGCGCGCGGATGTGTTCCTTGAACTGGCGCAGGTCGGTCAGGATCTTGGGTGTGTTGCGTGCGATGCACAGGCTGGTGCTGATCACCAGGAAAGCCAGGATCAGCAGGAACCACCAGGCGCTGTAGACCGTGTAGAGGCTGAGCTTGCCGAACACCTGGGCCCAAAACGGACCGAACTGGTTGACGTAGTTGACCTGGGGCTCGGCCTGCTTGATGACCGTGCCAATCACCGAGGCGATGCAGATCACCGTCAGCAGCGAGATGGCAAAGCGCATGGAAGCCAAGAGTTCCACCAGGCCGCGGCCGGTGGCCGGGACGGCGCGCATGGAGAGGTCCTGGGTGCTGGCGGTCATGGATGGAGCGTGGAGTGCATCAAGCCGGTATCGGTCCGGTGAAAAAGAAGCGCCGGCCGCAAGGGGCCCATGAAAAAAGCGGGCCTTTCAACCTGAAAGACCCGCTGCTGTGATCATTGTTCCGGGCCAGCGTTCCATTGAACGCTCGCGACACTGTAATGGCATCGACCGGGACCGCCTAGCCCCACGCCCCAAAGGCCTATGGGGCCTCGGGACGCAGAGGCCGCCAGCGCCTCAGCGCAGACCGGCAAGGTAGTCGGCCAGGGCACGGATTTCACGGTCGTTGAGCTTGGCGGCCACCTGGGTCATCTGCAGGCTGTTCTGGCGCACGCCGTCGCGGTAAGCCACCAGCTGGGCAGCGGTGTAGTCGGCATGCTGGCCGGCCAGGCGCGGGTACTGTGCGGGGTTGCCAGCGCCAGAGGGGTTGTGGCAGCCCGCGCAAGCGGCCACCTGGCGGTCGGCGATGCCACCGCGGTAGATGCGCTCGCCCAGGGCGACCAGTTCCTTGTCCTTGGCAAAGCCCGGCTTGGCCTGCTTGGAGGCCAGCCAGAAGGCGATGTTCTTCATGTCCTCATCCGACAGGCTGGCGGCCATGCCCTGCATGATGGCGTTCTTGCGCACGCCGGCCTTGTATTCACGCAGCTGCTTGACCAGGTATTCCGGGTGCTGCTGTGCCAGCTTGGGGTTGGCGGGCGAGCCGGAATTGCCGTCTGCACCGTGGCAAGAAGCGCACTGGGCGGCGAACCGGGCCTCGCCTGCTGCCAGGTCGGGCTTGGCCGCCTTGGCCGGCGCTGCCCCGGTGGCGGCAGAGGTCAGGGGAGCGGTCAGGGCCAGCAGGGCAGCCAGCAGGGAGGAGGCAAGCAGCTTCATAGGGACGCTTTTTGGAAAGGACGTGGGGAAAGAGGCAAACGCCTGATTTTACAATGGCGCTCAACCACGCCCGCCAGGCCTTGTGCCATCGCGGTCATTCACACCGCCGGCGCCCCCCGCAGACGCAGCCGCTGCGCGGCGGGCCGCCACCGCCCGCTCTCCCATTTCCCCACACCATGACCCAGCCCGTGCCCTCCCCCGTCGACCCCAAAGTGGCCATGGGCTGGCTGCACACCGCACGCTTTCTCACCACGGCGCCGCAACTGCAGCACCTGCCGGCCCTGGACGTGCCGGAGATCGCCTTCGTCGGACGCTCCAACGCGGGCAAGTCCACCTGCATCAACACGCTCACCCAGCAGCACCGGCTGGCCTTTGCCTCCAAGACCCCCGGGCGCACGCAGAGCATCAACCTGTTTGCCCTGGGCAAGCAGGGCCTGACCGACGCCGTCCTGGCCGACCTTCCCGGCTACGGCTATGCGGCGGTGCCCAAGGAAGCCAAGCTGCGCTGGCAGCGGGTGATGGCCAACTACCTGGTGACCCGCCCCAACCTCAAGGGCGTGGTGCTGATGTGCGACCCGCGCCAGGGCCTGACCGAGCTCGACGAGATCCTGCTCGACGTGATCCGCCCTCGGGTGACCGAGGGTCTGAAGTTCCTGGTGCTGCTGACCAAATCCGACAAGCTCACCCGCGCCGAGGGGGCAAAGGTGCTGTCCATCGTGCGGCTGCAGGCCGGTGGCGGCGAAGTGCGGCTGTTTTCGGCGCTCAAGCGCCAGGGCCTGGAAGATGCCGGGCAAATCCTGTGGCAGTGGGCCCACGAGGAAGGCCCGTCAGCACCAGCCGAAGCGCCGCCGGTCCCCGACGACGAGCCCCCCGCCCTCGACTGAGGGAGCGGCCCACCCGCGGCAAACCCTGTGGCCCGGTCCGGCGAGGGCGGCCATGATGCGGGCATGAGCGCCGCCATCCGCGAGCAAGACATCGACCTGCCGCACGGCATCCGGCTGGCACTGCGCCTGGCGGGCGAGCCAGGGCGCCCCGCCCTGGTGTTCCTGCACGGCTTTCCCGAGGCAGCCTTCGTGTGGGACCGGCTGATGGTGCATTTCAGCGACCCTGCGCACGGCGGTCATTTCTGCATCGCGCCCAACCTGCGGGGTTACGCCGGCTCGAGCGCACCTGCGGACGCGCAGGCCTACCGGGCCCGCCACCTTATGCAGGACGTGCTGGCCCTGGCGCAGGCCATGGGCTGCCCCCGGCTGGAGGCGCTGGTCGCGCACGACTGGGGCGGAGCCGTGGCCTGGAACCTGGCTTCGCTCCACCCCGGGCTGATGCGGCGCCTGGTCATCCTCAATTCGCCACACCCGGCCACCTTCGCCCGCGAGCTGGCGTGCTCGCCAGCGCAGCAGGCGGCCAGCAGCTACATGAATTTCCTGGCCCGGCCCGATGCCGCCGAACGCCTGGCCGAAAACGATTTCCGCAGGCTCTGGGCCCTGTTCGAAGGCATGGGCGCCAGCGACGGGCCGCACCGGTGGCTGGACGAGGCCACGCGCCAGCGCTTTCGCTCTGTGTGGCAAGCCGGGCTGTCTGGCCCCTGTGCTTACTACGCCGCCTCGCCGCTGCGGCCGCCCCTGCCCCACCAGGCCCAGGCTGAGATCGCAGTGCCCGAGGCGCTTCAGCGAACGCCCGTGCCCACGCTGCTGCTGTGGGGCCTGGGCGACACGGCCCTGCTGCCAGGCCTGCTCGATGGCATCGGGGTGCACGTGCCCGACCTGGAACTGCACCGCATTGCCGATGCGACGCACTGGATCGTGCACGAGCAACCCGAGCTCGTGGCCGACCTGGTGGCGCGCTTCCTGGCCCGGCCCGTGTGAGGGCGGGTCAATAGACTGCGGGCTCGCCCGGCGGCCGGCTCTTGAAGCGCTTGTGCACCCAGAAATACTGCTCGGGCATGCCCTGGATGAAGCCCTCGAGCACGCGGTTGCCCCGGGCGGTGTCAGCCTCAAGGTCGCCCGTGGGATAGTCCTGCCAGGCGGGCATCAGCTCGATGTCGTAACCGGTGGGCGTCATGCGCGGCAGCACGGCCACCACCTTGGCGCGGCCCAGGCGGGCAAAGCGCGCGATCGACGGCACCGTGGCGGCCTGCACCCCGAAGAAAGGCACGAACACCGAGCCGTCGGGCCCGAAATCCATGTCGGGCAGCAGGTAGAGCACCTCGCCACCGCGCAGCGCACTCACGTTGTCTTTCACGCCGTCGCTGCGGTTGAACAGCCGCACCCGGCCAAAACGCAGGCGGCCGGCCTTGACCCAGGCATCGACCATGGGGTTGGCCTGCGGCGTGTAGATGGAGGTGAAATGCCGGGGAATGCGCATGTTGATCGCCGTGGCCGCCGCGTCCAGCCCATAGAAGTGCGGGCAGAACACGATGGTGGGCGCCTGCCCCTCGAATTCAGCGAGTGCGCCGTGCAGGTGCAGCCGGCGCTGCAACAGTTCGGGCGCGCCGTGCCAGAGCCAGCTGCGGTCCAGCCAGGCCTGGGCAAAGCACACGAAAGTGCGCCGGGCCAGGACGCGAAGCTCGGCCTCGCTCATCTGCGGAAAGCACAGGCGCAGGTTGCTCAGCACGATGTGCCTGCGCGAACGCACCGCAACGAACAGCAGATGGCCCAGGCCCGCGCCCAGGGCGCGCACCCAGGGCAGCGGCCAGGAGGCCATGCGTTGCATCAGGCCGATGCCCAGCCCGGTGAACCAGCGGCTCCACGGGGTCATGCACCGGCCTCCGCGCCCGGTCCTGGCTCACCCCGGGGCTGCTTGTAGCGGGCATACGCCCAGAGGTACTGGCCAGGCAGGCTCAGGATCAGCGCCTCATTGGCACGGTTGACCAAGGTGACCGCCTGCTCCAGGCTGGGGGGCGGGTCGGTGTCCAGCCCGGCCACCGGCTCGAGGAACTCCAGGTGGTAGCCCTGGCCGCCCGGTAACCGCGCTGTGCGTACGGGCACCAGGGCTGCGCCGCTTTGCAGCACCAGGCGCGCGGCCAGCGTCATGCTGTAGGCGGGTTTTCCGAAGAAAGGCGCCCACACGCCCAGGCCCTCGGGCGGCACCTGGTCGGTGAGCAGCGCCACCGCGCCACGTGAGCGCAAGGCCTTGAGCATCTGGCGGATTCCCGCCAGGCTGGCCGGCGCCATCACCAGGCCGGGCCGCTGGCGGCTGGCAGCCATCAGCCGGGCCAGCCAGGGCTGGCGGGCGGGGCGGTACAAGGCCGTGACGGGGCCATAGAGCTCGGCCAGGGCCTGGGGGGCGAGTTCGAAGCTGCCGCAGTGGGCCGAAAAGAACACCACGCCGCGGCCGCGTGCGAGTGCGGCATCCACGCGCTCGCGGCCTTCCACGCGCACCTGTGAAAGGCAGGACCGGTCGTGCGGCCGCATCCAGAGCCGGGGCAACTCGGCCACGAAACGGCCAGCGTCGGCAATGGCCGGTCGGGCGCGCTCGAACGGCAGGCCCGCCTGCGCGACGTTGCTGCGGAAACTGCGGCGGTAGGAAGGACTGGCCCACCACACGACCCAGCCCAGGGCCGCGCCCAGCGCATGCAGCAGGGGCAGGGGCCAGACGGAGAGGAATCGGAACAAAAGAAACATCGGGCCGCCAGAGCCGACCGGGCGCAACCCACGGAAGAGCTGCCTATAATTGCCAGGTCGCCGAGTTAGAGGACTACTTGCAGGGCGACTTTAAACAACTCTGCTAAAGCGTTCGCCGCGACACACCGCCCGGCAACGCGCCGAGCAACTTCACTGGAGTGTACGTAAATGGCGAACGACTATCTCTTCACGTCCGAATCGGTTTCCGAGGGCCATCCCGACAAGGTGGCCGACCAGATTTCGGACGCCATCCTTGATGCGATCTTCCAGCAGGATCCGCGCTCGCGCGTGGCCGCCGAGACGCTGACCAACACCGGCCTCGTGGTGCTGGCCGGCGAGATCACGACGAATGCGCACGTGGACTACATCCAGGTCGCGCGCGACACCATCAAGCGCATCGGCTACG
>CAYVGD010000091.1:0-9352 GCA_964450095.1 uncultured Polaromonas sp. | reverse complement strand
CACCACGGGCAGCACCTGTGCGCGCCATTCGGCATGGGGCTGGTCCGGGCGCAGCGGCTGCTCCAGCGAGCGCACCTCGTGGATGCGCAGTGCATCGAGCAAAAGCCCGAGTGGGCCGGCACGCACCTGAAGATAGATCGCCATGCGCCAGGGTCTCGTCGCGTCTGTGCTGCGGGGGCCTCAGGCGCCTGCCAGGGCGCTGTCGGGAGCGGCCTGCGCCTGGGCCGCATCGGCGCTGGCCTCTGCCAGGGCTGCCGGGCGGCTGGGCAGCTTGAGCGGCGGGCGGCTGGGGATGTTCTCGGCCAGGCGGTAGAGCGCCGCGGCATCGAGGATGAGCACCACCCGGCCATCGCCCAGGATGGACGCGCCGCCCACGCCGGGCAGTGCGGCCAGGCGCGGATGGATGTCCTTGGTGAACAGCTCCTGGCGGCCCACGAATTCGCGCACCGACACGCCCAGCGTGCGCTGGCCGTCGGAGAGCACCACCACGAAGCGGTGCTCGCTCTGCCCGGCCTGCGCAAAGCCCAGCAGGTCCTCCAGGCGCACGATGGGCAGGAAGCTGCCGCGCAGCAAGATGGCGGCGCGACCCTTGACGGTCTGGACCTCGAAGTCGGACATCTCCACCAGCTCGGCCACGTAGCGGCCGGGAATCGCCAGCGTCTGGCCGGCGGCCTGCACCAGCAGCACTTCCTGCACCGCCGCAGACAGCGGCATGAGCATGGTGAAGGTGCTGCCCTTGCCCACGTTGGACTCTAGCTGAATGCTGCCACCCAGGCGCATGACGTTGGTGCGCACCACGTCCATGCCCACGCCGCGGCCGGAGGTTTCGGTCACCACCTCGGCGGTGCTGAAACCGGCGCGGAAGATGAACTGCAGGATCTCGTCCTTGGACAGTTGCAGGCTGTCCTCTTCCTTGATGAGGCCGCGCTCGACCGCCTTGCGGCGGATGCGCTCGGGGTCCATGCCGCGGCCGTCGTCGCTCACGCGGATGATGATGCGGCTTCCCTGCTGCTCGGCCTGGATGCGGATGACGGCCTCCTCGGGCTTGCCGGAGGCCTTGCGGTCTTCCGGCGTCTCCACGCCGTGGTCGGCGCTGTTGCGCACCATGTGCAGCAGCGGGTCGGCCAGGGACTCGACCATGGCTTTGTCGATCTTGACCTCCTGGCCCAGCAGCTCCAGGCGGATCTGCTTGCCCTGCGCCTGCGCGAGGTCGCGCACCATGCGGGGAAAGCGCTTGAACACCATCTCTACCGGCACCACGCGCAGGCCCATCACGCTGTCCTGCAGACGCGAGAGCGCGCCCTGGATCAGCGCGTCGGTCTCCTGCAGGCGCCGGGTCTGGTCGTCCATCACCTCCAGCAGGCGCTGCAGCTCGGCCGGCATCTGCGTGCCCTGCACTTCGAGGCTGCGGCGCAGCGCGAGCGCGGCGTCGCGCACGCGGTGGTCGGTGATGACGTGGGCCAGTTGCCCGCGCACCAGCACCATCTCGCCGATCTGGTTCATGAAGTGGTCCAGCATCTCGCCGGGCACACGGATCACGTTGCTCGAGGCCGCGGCCGCGGGCACAGCCGGCTTACCAGGGGCCGGGCGCGCACCCGCCGGTGCCGGCGCCGCGCTGGCCGCAGGCTTGGCGGCAGGCGCCTGGCTGCCCAGCTGGCGCTCCAGGCGCAGCAGGCTGCGGGCCGGGTCGATGGCCGCCAGCTCGGCGTCGATCAGGTCCTTGTTGGCCTTGGAGATGAACAGCATCTCGTACCAGCTCTGCTCCTCCACGAACACCGACCGGTTGGTGATGACCCGGCCGCGCTGGTTCACCCAGCCCAGGAAGCCCGCGGCCACCTGCTCCGACGACTCCAGGTGCGCCATGATCAGGTAGGCATTGGCGCCCTGCTGGATCAGCTCCATCAACTCGCGCGTGTTCTCCGATGACAGCAGCTCGGCCAGCTCCGCCGGGATGTTCAGGCTCGCCACGAAGGTCTTGATCGCATCGACCGGCGTGTCGCCCGCGTTGTCGTGGCGCCAGAGGTAGTCCTTCATGCGCGCCGACAGCTCGTCCTGGCGCGCACCCGCGGCCTGGAGGTCCAAGCGTCCGTTGCCGGTGAGCGTGCGCAGGAAGGCGACCGAATCGCGGGTGAGCGCCAGCACGTCGGCATACAGCGCCAGCTGGCGGCGCGCGGCGCGTGCATAGGCGTCCACGAACAGCAGCGGCAGGTCCCAGTGCACCTTGCCGTACAGCGAAGACAGGTAGCCATGCACCCGCGAGAACTGCTGCGAGATCAGGTCGGCGACCTCCTCGTCGGCGCTGTCGGACCCGGCGTCCAGCAAATCCAGGTTGTGCGTGACCAGGCCCAGCAGCTGGTCCAGGCTGTCGCGCAGCGTGCGCGAGAGCACCTGCGCCAGCGACTCGCCGCCGAGCTCGCTGCCGGTGGTCTCGCCCAGGGTGCGCAAGTCGCTCAGCAGCGCCACGATGGCGTCGACCACGCGCTCGCCCTGCTCCTGCGAGAGATGCGGCTCGTTGGGCAGGCCATCGAGGATGGCCTTGATGCGTTCGGTGATGCCGCCATAGCCCAGCTTGGTGGCCGCGCGCACCATCCAGCCCAGGGGCCGGCGGATGTCGTTGGCCACGGCCAGGATCCGGGCCGGGTCCTGCTTGGCTGCGATGGATGTGGCCAGTTGCTCGAGGATGGGCAGGCCGTTGCGCACCAGGCGCAGGAAGATGGTCTGGTCGTCGGGCCGCTCGTCGTCGGAGGCGGGTGCCACGGTGGGAACGATGCCGCTGCCCGAAGGCGCCGCGGCCGCTGGCGCTGGGGCAGGCGGAGCGGCCGGCGGTGGAGGCGGTGGCGGTGGCGGTGGCGGGGGCGGCGGCGGCGGGGCAGAGGCCGCCGGCGCCTTCGCGGCCGCCTCGATGGGCGCGCCTGCGCTGGCGCGCTTGTAGGCGGTCTCCAGTTCCTGCACCAGGTCGGCGGGCTTGTCACCGTCCGAGCGCTGGGTCACGGCAAGGTCGCGCAGCACCTTGATGGCGTCGAGCGAGCGAAGCAGCAGGTCCACCAGGGGCTTTTCCAGGGCCAGCGTGCCCTCGCGCACCAGGCCGAGCAAGTCTTCGGAGCGGTGCGTCACCGCCTCCAGCGCGCCCAGCTCCATGACACGGCTCAGGCCCTTGAGCGAGTGGAAGGCGCGGAACAGCGTGGAGATCTCATCGGCGCTGAGCGCCTCGCCGTCGGCCTTGACCAGCAGAGATTCGATGCCCTCGATGTGCTCCTCGGTCTCGACCGCGTACTGGGCCCAGATGGTCTCGATGAAATCGTCGGACATGTCGCTCCTTTCAGCCAGCTCTTGCGCTATCGGTGCGGGCCGCTCAGATGCCCAGCACCTTGCGGGTGGCGCTGACGATCTCGTGGCCCTTCTTGGCGTTCAAGTCCAGGCTCATGGCGCCAGAGGGCTTGGCAATGACTTCCGCAGCACCGAGCTTGCGGGCCTCGAGCGCCTGGGGCGAGCCGGTCTGGGCCACCGAGGAGACGATGATCACCGGCACATTCGACAGCAGGCGCAGGCGCTTGAGGCATTCAATGCCGTCCATGTGCGGCATCTCGATGTCCAGCAGCACCACGTCGGGATTGAGCTCCTTGATGTTCTGCAGCGCCTCCAGCCCGTTGGTGGCCTCGCCCACCACCGACAGGTCCGGGTCGGCCGAGATGATGCCGCGCAGCAGCGCCCGCATCACGAAGGAGTCGTCAACAATGAGAACGTTCTTTTTGGACATCGGTGGAACCTCGGAGGACAGGTTTGAATTTCAGGGGGCCGTGGGTTCGGCCGAGAGGATGCCGCGCCCGGCCAGCCGGGCCAGGCGCAGCCCCAGTTCCTTGGGCGCCAGCACGGCGGTGGCCAGCCCCAGGCCGATGGCCGAGCTGGGCATGCCGTCGACGATGCAGGTGGACGGGTCTTGCACGTACACGGCGCTGCCCTTGCGGCTGACCAGGTCCTGCGCGCCCTTGGCGCCGTCGCTGCCCATGCCGGTCATGATCACGGCCGCCACGCTGCACGACAGGCTGGCCGCCGAGCGGAACAGCACGTCGGCGTTCGGATGGATGGGGGCATCCTCCTGGGTGCGCTCCTGCAGCAGCAGGCGCCCGGGGAAGGGTTCGCGCAGCACCGCGTCGGTGCCGCCCTTGATGATGATCACGCGCCCGGGCACGGCCTCCATGCCGTCGGTGCTTTCCACCACGTCCAGACCGGTCTCGCTGCGCAGGTGGGCGGCAAAGCCGCTGGTGAACATGGGCGGCATGTGCTGGGCCACGATCAGCGGGCAGCGCAGCGGCCCGCCCATGGCCTTGAGCACCTGGGGCAGCGTCGCCGGCCCGCCGGTGGAGATGCCCAGCACGATCACGCCAGGCACGCCCGGCGCGGGCGGGCGGCGCAGCGCGGGGGCTGAAGGCGCTGCGGATGCGGCATCGCGCGGCGCCAGCGGCGCACGGGCGGCCGGCGCGGCAGCCGGTGCCGAAGGCAGGGGCCGCAGCAGGCGCGAGCGCTTTTTGGACCAGAAGCGGATCTTCTCGACCAGCTCGCCGCCGATCTTGACGATGTCCAGCTGCACGAAGGACGACTGCTTGGCGATGAAGTCCACCGCGCCCAGCTCGAGCGCCTTGATGGTCGTCACTGAATTGCGCTCGGTCAGGCTGCTGAGCATGATGATGGGACACGGGCAGCGTGCCATGATCTGGCGCGTGGCCTCCAGGCCATCCATCACCGGCATCTCCACGTCCATGGTGATGACGTCAGGCCGCAGGGTCTCGGCCATCTCCACGCACATCTGGCCAGTGCGCGCCTCGCCCACGATCTCGATTTCGGGGTCGCTTTCCGCCATCTTGCGGATGGCGATGCGCATGAAGGCCGAGTCGTCAGAAATCAGCAGACGGATCACACCGGCACCTTGTTGCGCACGTACCAGGGGCCGCCCGCTCCCTGGCGGACATCGAAATACTGCGTGGCCAGCAACTGCACCGACGCGCCCATGACCAGCACGCCACCGGGTGAGAGCGAGCGCGCCAGCATGACCTGCACCGCGCGCTTGATGTCGTCGTCGAAGTAGATCAGCACGTTGCGGCAGAACACCAGGTCCATGCCGGTGACGGGCGGACGCGAATTCATGAGGTTGAAGCGCTCGAAGCGCACCAGGTTCTTCACCCAGTCGCGGATGCGGAAATAGTTGACGCCGGGCATGCCGCTGCCCTCGGGCATGGCGATGTCCTGGAACATGCCCTTCCAGTGGCCGGGCAGGTTGCGGAAGGACCCCATGCCCAGGTCGCCGTAGACGCTCTCGCGCGCGGTGCGCAGCGCCTGGTTGGAGATGTCGGTGCCCAGCACATACAGCGACCAGCCCCGCGGGGTGATGCGCCCGTCCGACTGCGTGGCCTTGCCCAGCTGCTGCATCGCGCGCAGCGCCATGTAGCCCAGGTCGTAGGCTTCCTCGCCGGTGGAGCAGGCCGCCGACCAGATCTGCAGCTGCTGCACATGGCTGCGCGACTCGATCAGCGAAGGCAGCACGTCGTTGGACACCATGTCCAGGAGGTCCGGGTCGCGGCAGAAATAGGTTTCATGCACCGTGAGGTTTTCCACCAGGGACTGCCACTCGGTGTGGTCCGACGAGCAGGTGCTCAGCGAGCTCACCCAGTCGCGCAGCACGTTCACCGGCATGTCCTTGAGGATGCGCGTGAGCTTGCGCTCGACCAGCGTTCCAGCCTTGATGCCAAAGCGCTGCTCGACGCCGCTCATGAGGTCGTGCACCAGTTGCAGCTGGTCGGCCACGGGCTTGCGCTCGCGCGGCGGCTGCACCTGGGAGAGTGAGGCACTGATGGCCTGCGTGGCCCCCTGTGCGTTCTTGACCGCCTCGCGCATCTGCGCGATGAGGTCGTTGACGTTGTTCTGGGTCACGGGGTGTGTCTCCTGCCTCAGGCGGGCTGAGCCAAGGGCTCGAGGGTGAGCAGCGAGATGAGCTCGCCGTCCAGGCGCGCCACTTCGGCCACCATGTCGCGGTCTCCGGAGCGCACGGGCGTGATGTCGCGCTCGGGGATCTCCAGCACCCGGTCGATGCGATCGACCACCAGGGCCCAGGCACCACCGGGCAAGCGCACGACCACGTAGGCGCCGGTGGCCTGGGGCGTGATGCCCAGGGCGTCGCGCAGGTCCAGCACGGGCGTGACCTCGCCCTTGATCTGCACCACGCCGCTGAGCGCCTCGTCCCCGCGCGGCAGGTCCACGCCGGGGCTGAATTCCTCCACCCGGTCCACCAGGGACAGCGGCAGCGCGCAGCGCTCGTGGCCCAGGCGAAAGCCCAGAACGCGCCGCGTGGCGCGCGATTCCATATCGGCCATGGCTCCAGCCTCCCATCCGTGTTCCGTGAGATAGCGCTTGCAGCTGGCCATCAGTTCATCGGCGACCAGCGTGTCCGTGGCGATCAGCCCGGTCATGCGGCCGGCCTGCTCGCCCTGCCCCGACAGATAGCCCTCGAGCTGGCCATCACCGCCGTCGATGGCCTGGACCTCGTCGCGCGCATAGCGCTCGATGCCCACCACTTCCGAAACCGAGATGCCGATGCGCGAGCCGCGCACGGACAGCACCAGCACGAAACGTGGCTCGCTCACGTCGGCCAGGTTCAGCAGGCGCGACAGCGACAGCACCATGAGCGCGTTGCCGCGCAGCTGCATGAGGCCCTGCACCTGGCGCGCGGCACCGGGCAGCACGGTCAGCGGCCGGATCTCGACGATCTCGTGCACGCAGTCCATGTGGAAGGCGAACACCTCGCCGCCGTCGGCCACCGTCACGGTCTGCAACTCGTGCACCTTGCGCTGCGCGTCGCTGGCGCCAGACTGCAGTTCGATGTGGCCGATCAGGCCGCCGCCGCCGTCGGGCACGTCCACGGCCTGCATGTCCTGCAGCCCGAGCCGCGCCGCCTCGAGCACGAGCACCATGCCCTGCTCGTCCTGGATTTCGCCGACCACCAGTTCCTCACCGGCGCCCTGGCTGTACTGGTGCACCTGGCCGGGCTCGTAGGTCATCTTGCCCAGAACGCGCTCGACCTGCAGCGCCACCGTCTCGCTGCCGGTGGAGACCACCATCAGGTTGCCCTCGGCCGCGCGCGGCCCCAGCTGCAGGCGGTGGGCCAGGTCGACCTTGAGCAGCACCGCGCCCGACACGTTCACCAGGCCTTCAACCTGCGGCGGCGCATACGGCAGCGGCGTGACGGGCAGCAAATCCAGCACCTTGGCCACCTGCGAGGCGGGAAAGGCGAAGCGGCTGCCGCAGATTTCGAAGACGACCAGTTCCATGGTGGGTGGTGCGGCAGGTTAGATGCTGAAGCGCTCGATCTCGCGGCGGGTCGAGTCGGCGACCTTGGACAGCTCGATCATGCTGGCGGCCAGTTCCTCGGACGCCGCCGAATTGCTGCTGGCGATCTTGTCCAGGTTCATCACGTTGCTGTTGATCTCCTGCATGGTGCCGGTCTGCTCCTCCACGGCCGCCGAGATGCGCTGGAGCATGCTGTCTGTCTCGTTGGAGCTGACCACGATGCGCTCCATGTCCTGGCTGACCTCGCGCACGGCGAGCACGGCGCGGTTGGCCTCGGCCACGGCCTGCTGGATCAGCTGGGTGATCTCCTTGGTGCTGTCGGCACTCGATGCGGCGAGCTTGCCCACCTCGTCGGCCACCACCGCAAAGCCCTTGCCATGCTCGCCGGCGCGCGCGGCCTCGATGGCGGCGTTGAGCGAGAGCAGGTTGGTCTTGTTGGCGATCTTCTCGATCACGTCGGTGATCTTGCTGATGCGCTCGGAGTTGGTGGCGATGCCGTTGACCACCTCCACCATCTGCTCCATCTTCTTGCGGCCCTCGCGCACCACGCTGGCCGACTCCTGCGCCTGGCGGCTGGCGGTCTCGGTGCTGCTGGAGATGTCGCCCACGGCGCTGACGGTCTGGCGGATGGCCGTAACCACCTGGCCGATGTACTGGCTCTGCGCCTGCGCGCCGTCGGCCAACTGGCCGATGGCGGTGCTGGTGTCGCTGGCCGCGCCCGCCACCTGCTTGGCGTTCTCGCCGATGGTCTGCATGGCGGCGCTGAGCGAGTCCAGCGAGCGGTTGATGTCGGCCTTGAGCTTTTCCAGGGTGCCGCGCCCGTTGGCACCCACGCGCTGGGTGAGGTCGCCGCGGGCCATGCCGTCCAGCACACCGGCCACCTGGGCCAGGATGGTGTCCAGCGCATCGACGGCGGCCGATGCGTTGTCCAGGATCAGGCGGTAGTCGCCGGCCGCGCCCTGCACCGTGGGTCGGCACGAGAAGTCACCCTGCGCCATGGCGTTCATGGTCGAGCGCAGCGCCGAGACCGTGTCGTTGACGCTGGACTGGGCTTCTGCGATGCGGCTGAGCACCTGCGGGTACAGGCCGCGCAGGCCCGCCACCTGGGGCTGGCGGCTGAAATTGCCCTGCCCCATGCGCGTGACCACGGTAAGCGACTCGCGGAACACGGCCTCGACCTGATCGAGCACGTCGTTCACGCGCCAGGCCAGGCCCGACAGGCGCCCCGTGGTCGGGATGTTGTTGATGCGCGGCTCGAGCTGGCCGCGGCTGGCGGCCTCCAGCACCGAGCCCACACGGGCCATCAAGCGCGACTCCGCGCTCACGCCCAGTTGGGTGAGCAGCCAGACGAGCGCAAACACCACGGCAAAACCGATGAGCACCGGGTCGAACCCCGAAGACACCACGCCCCAGGCCAGGCCCGCCAGGGCGAGCAGGCCCATCAGCGTGACGCCGGCCTGCGTGCCCAATTCAAAGCGACTGGAGAGAGAGGATGAGTTCTTCATAGCTCTGACCTTTTTCCTTCATGAACTGATCCAGCACGCGGCTGGAGGCGGCAATCGCATCGCGGGAGCCGGCGGCGCGCTCCTCGGCCAGCATCTGGCGGTACAGCTGGGTGACGATGGGCAGCGCATGCGGGTTGGGCTTGCGGCGCACCGAGTAGTAGCCCAGCACGTTGCCGGACTCGTCCAGCGAGGGCGTGACGTTGGCCAGCACCCAGTAGTAGCTGCCATCGGCGCACAGGTTCTTCACGTAGGCGAAGATTTCGCGGCTCTCCTGGATCGAGCCCCACAGCAGCTTGAAGACGCCCCGCGGCATGTCCGGATGGCGAACGACGTTGTGCTGGATGCCGATCAGGTCGCGTTCCTCGAAGCCCGAGAACTCGATGAAGATGCGGTTACCGTAGGTGATGCGTCCCTTCAGGTCGGTCTTGGACACGATGAAATCGTCTTCGCGCATGACGATCTCGCGGTCCGTGGGTTGGATGTTTTTCTTGCTCATGAAGCGCCCCTTC
>CAYVGD010000090.1:0-9363 GCA_964450095.1 uncultured Polaromonas sp. | reverse complement strand
AACCTGTCCTACCAGCACACGCCCGACGGCGAGGTGCATCCGGGCGAGGTGGTGGAGGAGAAGATCTCGCTGTCCGAGCGCTTCGGCCTCTGGGTGAGCTTCTATCCCTTCAGCCAGGACGAGTACCTCACCATCGTGGCGCAGTGGCTGCGCGCGCACGGCGTGCCCGAGGCCGAGATCGAGGCCGCGCGCCCCGAGGCGCTGCTGTGGTCACTCGAGCGCGGCGGCTCGCGCAGCGGCCGCGTGGCCTACCAGTTCGCCCGCGACTACGCGGGCCAGCACGGCCGCGCATGAGCACCGGGGTGCTGGTGGCCGACGGCGACCGCCCGCGCGAGGGCGGCGCCGACCGCAAGCTGGTCGATGTGGCCGTGGGCGTGCTGATCCGCCCTGACGGCCAGTTCCTGCTCACGTCGCGGCCTGCGGGCAAGGTGTACGAAGGCTACTGGGAGTTCCCTGGCGGCAAGCTTGAAGACGGCGAGTCGGTCGAGCAGGCCCTGCGGCGCGAACTTCAGGAAGAAATCGGCATCACCATCGGCCTGGCCCATGCGTGGCGCGTTGAAATGGTGGACTACCCCCATGCGCTGGTGCGCCTGAACTTCTGCAAGGTGTATGCGTGGACGGGCGAGCTGCACATGAAGGAAGGCCAGCGCTTTGCATGGCAGGGTCTGCCCGTCAGCGTGCAGCCCGTGCTGCCGGGTACCGTCCCGGTCCTCGCCTGGTTCGCGCAGGAGCGCGGCTTCGAGGGCGCTACGCACGCCTGAGTCTCGTGAGGGGCGATGGGCCCCTTCACAGCCTTGTCGATGGCTGCGCCGGCGCTCACAGGCCAGCCCCCTGGACGATGAGCGCCAGGGGAAACCTTCATGCTTCACCTCGGATCGCCCAGGGGGCTGGGCGCCTGCCCGGCGGGACGGGGGACATTCGCATGCGCAATCAAAGCGCCCACTGCCGGCTTGCTGCCATCACGGCGGTGGGGTAGGGCGACTGGCCGCGCGAGCCGTTGTAGCGGCCCAGGGCCAGGAACAGGTCGCCGCGCTCGATGTCCAGGTAATGGCGCAGGATCACGCAGCCGAAGCGCAGGTTGGTCTGCATGTGGAACAGCTTGGACGCATCGCCATCACCGATCAGCCGGCTCCAGAAGGGCATGACCTGCATGTAACCGCGCGCCCCCACCGGGCTCACGGCAAACTTGCGAAAGCCGCTTTCCACCTGGATGAGGCCCAGCACGAGCGGCAGTTCAAGCCCGGCGCGCCGGGCTTCGTACCAGACGGTCTGCAGGAATTCACGGCGGATCTGGGGCTCGGGAAAACGCCGCTCCAGGCGGCCTCCCATGGCCTCCAGCCAGCGCTCATGCTGCTGCCGGGCGGCTGGGGTGGCAAATTCCGGAAGTGGCGGCGCGCTGCTGGCGATGGAGGCGCTCAGTGCGGTGCGCACCGAGTCGGCCAGGGGCTCTTCGATCTGGCGGCCGGCCCGCGCTGGCAGGGGCCAGGTGAGGAAGGCGGCGGCATGGGCCAGGGCCAGCCAGCGCCGGCGCGTGTGCGCCAGCCCGGGTGGTGACAGGGGTTCGGCGCGAGGCCGCAGGCTCATGCCCGCAGTCTATCCTTCAGGAAGGCCAGCACGCCATCGGCGGGGACCTTGGACGCAGCCGTGTCGCGGCGGTGCTGGTACTCGAGCTGGCCTTCCTTGAGACCGCGCTCGGAGATCACCACGCGGTGCGGCACGCCGATGAGTTCCCAGTCGGCAAACATGGCGCCCGGCCGCTCGTCGCGGTCGTCCAGCATCACGTCCACGCCCAGGGCCTCCAGCGCGTCGTGCAGCTTCTGTGCCTCGTCGCGCACGGCTTCGCTGCGGTGTGCCCCGATCGGACAGACCACCACGGTGAAGGGCGCGATCGCGTCGGGCCAGACGATGCCGCGCTCGTCGTGGTTCTGCTCGATGGCCGCGGCCGGCAGGCGCGTGACGCCGATGCCGTAGCAGCCCATCTCCATCAGCTTGGGCTTGCCATCCTCGTCGAGGAACGTGGCGTTCATGGCCTGGGAGTACTTGGTGCCGAGGTAGAACACGTGGCCCACCTCGATGCCGCGCTCGATGGCCAGCACCCCCTGGCCGTCGGGCGAGGGGTCGCCGGCCACCACATTGCGCAGGTCGGCCACGCATTCGGGCTCGGGCAGGTCGCGACCCCAGTTCACGCCGGTGAGGTGGAAGTCGACCTCGTTGGCGCCGCAGATCCAGTCGGCCATCACGGCCACCTCGCGGTCGGCAACGAGCTTCACCGGCTGCTTCAGGCCGATGGGCCCCAGGTAGCCGGGCTTGCAGCCGAAGTGCGCCTCGATCTCGGGCACGGTGGCAAAGCGGAAGTTGGCCAGGCCCGGCACCTTGCCGACCTTGACTTCGTTCATGTCGTGGTCGCCGCGCAGCAGCAGCAGCCAGACCTGGGTCTTGATGACCTGGCCCTCTTCGTTCAGTTCATCGGTGGCCAGCACCAGCGACTTGACCGTGCGCTGGAGCGGCAGGCCCAGCAGTTCGGCCACATCGGCGCAGGTGCTCTTGCCGGGCGTGGGTGTTTTCTTCAGGGCCTCGGCAGCGGCGGGACGCGGGCCGGCCGGTGCCTGTGCTTCGGCCTTTTCCATGTTGGCTGCGTAGTCGCTGGCCGGGCAGTAGACGATGGCGTCCTCGCCGGTGGCGGCGATCACCTGGAATTCTTCGGACAGGTCTCCGCCGATGGCGCCAGAGTCGGCCGCGACGGCGCGGTAGCGCAGGCCGAAGCGGTCGAAGATGCGGCGATAGGCCTGGGCCATGACCTGGTAGCTGGCCTTGGCGGCCTTGACGTCGCGGTCGAAGCTGTAGGCGTCCTTCATGATGAATTCGCGCCCGCGCATCAGGCCAAAGCGCGGGCGGCGCTCGTCGCGGAACTTCGTCTGGATCTGGTAGAAATTTCGCGGCATCTGCTTGTAGCTGCGGATCTCCTGGCGCGCGATGTCGGTGATCACCTCTTCGCTGGTGGGCTGCACCACGAAGTCGCGCTCATGCCGGTCGCGGATGCGCAGCAACTCCGGCCCCATCTTCTCGAAGCGGCCCGTCTCCTGCCACAGCTCGGCCGGCTGGATCACCGGCATGGTCAGCTCGATGGCGCCGGCCCGGTTCATTTCTTCGCGCACGATGGCCTCGACCTTGCGGATCACGCGCAGCCCCATGGGCATGTAGCTGTAGATGCCTGCGCCGAGCTTCTTGATCATGCCGGCGCGCATCATGAGCTGATGGCTGACCACCTCGGCATCGGCCGGGGCTTCCTTGAGGGTGGAAATCAGGAACTGGGAAGCTTTCATGCGGGGAGGAGGGCGCTTGGGACAGCCCGCCAGCGAAGCTCTGCCGCTGGCTTGGCGCTGCTGCGCCTGCTGTGCATAATGGCCCCAACTTTGAAATTTTGGGGTTCGATTATGCTCGACCGCGACGGCTTCAGGCCCAACGTCGGCATCATCCTGCTCAACCAGAGGAGCCAGGTTTTCTGGGGCAAGCGCATCCGCACCCACTCCTGGCAGTTTCCGCAGGGCGGCATTGACCGGGGCGAAAGCCCTGAGCAGGCCATGTACCGGGAGCTGCACGAAGAGGTCGGTCTGATGCCGCACCATGTGCAGGTGCTTGCCCGTACCCGCGACTGGTTGCGCTACGAGGTGCCTGACCGATACATTCGCCGCGACGCCCGCGGCCATTACAGAGGCCAGAAGCAGATCTGGTTCTTGTTGCAGCTCATCGGTCACGACTGGGACCTGAACCTGCGTGCGACCGACCACCCCGAGTTCGACGCCTGGCGCTGGAACGACTACTGGGTGCCCCTGGACGTGGTGGTCGAGTTCAAGCGCGGCGTCTATGAAATGGCGCTGAGTGAACTCGCGCGCTACGTGCCCCGGCTCGACGGCCGGCCTGCCGGGCGGGGCGAACCACGCAACCGGCACCTGCGGTCGGGCCTGCGGTCGCGCGATGCATCGGGTGGCATGCACCCGGGTGCTGCCGCAGGGTTCAGCCCGGCCATGGACCTCCCGCCGGGGGCCAGCTTCGACCCCGATCCGCAGACCGCGCTGCGCGCAGCGCCGGCTTCTGGTGGCTTGCATGCGTCGGCCGTACCGAATGGCCTGCAGGCCTCGCCTGCTGGCGACGGCAAGGCCTGAAGCCTCGGCCGGCCCTCGCCTGCCCATCGGGTGGGCAAGGTGGCTGCTGGCAAGAATTCAAGAAAGAGCTCAGGCGGCGCTTGCGGACAGGTTGGCGCATGGCACTCCGGCTCTGTGCCTGGAGAGCCGCCGCCTCTGCGGTGGCGCCGGCCTTCAGCGGGTGAGAACGAGGTTGGTACGGTGCACCATCTCAGGCTCGCCGGTGTAGCCCAGCAGCTTTTCGAATTCGCTGGAGGCTTTGCGCAGGATCAGCCGCGCCTCGGCGCTCGAATAGTTGGCCAGGCCCCGGGCGACTTCCAGGCCCTGGTCGTCGCGCACGGCGATGACGTCGCCTCGCGCGAATTCACCCTGCACCGCGGTCATGCCGATGGGCAGCAGGCTCTTGCCCTCATCGCGCAGCTTGGTGACGGCGCCCGCATCGACCAGCACCGAGCCGCGCAGCTGCAGGTGGTCGGCCATCCATTGCTTGCGTGCCTGGTTCTTGGCGGTCTGCGCGATCAGCGCGGTACCGATGGGCACGCCCGCTGAAAGCCGCAGCAGCGCGTCGGGTTCGCGCCCCCAGGCGATCACGGTGGAGGCGCCTGAGCCCGCCGCCCGCTTGGCCGCCAGGATCTTGGTGATCATGCCGCCCTTGCCGATGCTCGAGCCCGCCCCGCCGGCCATGGCTTCGAGCGCCGGGTCGCCCGCCTTGGCCTCGTGCACGAAACTCGCCGCCGGGTCCTTGCGGGGGTCGGCGGTGTAGAGGCCTTTCTGGTCGGTCAGGATGATCAGCAGGTCGGCCTCGACGAGGTTGGCCACCAGCGCGCCCAGGGTGTCGTTGTCACCGAACTTGATCTCGTCGGTGACCACCGTGTCGTTTTCGTTGATCACCGGCACCACGCCCAGCTGCAACAGGGTGAGCAGCGTGGAACGGGCATTGAGGTAGCGCTCGCGGTCGGCGAGGTCGGCGTGGGTGAGCAGCACCTGGGCGCTGCCCACGCCGAGTTCACGCAGCTTGCTTTCATACACCTGCACCAGGCCCATCTGCCCCACGGCGGCTGCGGCCTGCAGTTCGTGGAGGGCGCTGGGGCGGCTCATCCAGCCCAGGCGCTTCATGCCCTCGGCGATGGCGCCACTGCTGACCATGATGAGTTCGCGTCCTTCCTGTCGCAGCGCCGCGAGCTGGCTGCACCATTGCCCGATGGCCTCGGCATCCAGGCCCCGCCCCTCGTCGGTCACCAGGCTGGAGCCCACCTTCACCACGATGCGCCTGGCCTGGCTCAGCACTTCGGAGGCGGTCTTGCTCTGCATGTCGTTCTTCTTCTTGGGATGGGCCGGGCGCGGCCCGGCGTCTTCAGTGGCCTTCGCCTTCGGGCTGGGGCGCAAAGCGCGGGTCGATGTCCTTGGGCGGCTGCTCGGCCTCGCGCACGCCCTGGATGAACTGGAAGACCGCGCGGATCAGCGGCTCGCAGCCTTCCCGGGTGAGCGCGGAGATCTCAAACACCGGCCCCTTGAACTTGGAGCGCTTGAGGAAGTCCTTGACGGCCTGGGTGCGGGCATCGCCCTCGAGCATGTCCAGCTTGTTGAGCACCAGCCAGCGCGGTTTGTTGTAGAGCGCTTCGTCGTATTTCTTGAGCTCGGCGACGATGCCCTTGGCCTGCACCACCGGGTCGGCGTTCTCATCGAAGGGTGCCAGGTCCACCACGTGCAGCAGCAGCCGCGTGCGCTGCAGGTGACGCAAGAACAGGTGGCCCAGGCCTGCGCCTTCGGAGGCGCCCTCGATCAGACCGGGCAGGTCGGCGATCACGAAGCTTTGCTCGGGGCCCACGCGCACCACCCCAAGGTTGGGATGCAGCGTCGTGAAGGGGTAGTCTGCGATGCGGGGCCGGGCATTGGACACCGCCGAGATCAGCGTGGATTTGCCCGCGTTCGGCAGGCCCAGCAGGCCCACGTCGGCCAGCACCTTGAGTTCGAGCTTGAGGTTCTTGCGCTCACCCGGCCAGCCCGGGGTCTTGGTGCGAGGTGCGCGGTTGGTCGAGCTTTTGAAGCGCAGGTTGCCGAAGCCGCCGTCGCCGCCCTTGGCGATGAGCACCTGCTCACCCGGCACCAGCAGTTCGTAGAGCACTTCGCCGGTTTCTGCGTCCGTCAGGATGGTGCCCACCGGCATCTTCAGCACGATGTCATCGCCCTTGGCGCCGAACATGTCCGAGCCTTTGCCGTGCTCGCCGTTGCGGGCTTCGTGGCGCCTGGAATAGCGGTAGTCCACCAGGGTGTTGAGGTTGGGATCGGCCAGGGCATACACATGCCCGCCGCGGCCGCCGTCGCCGCCGTTGGGTCCGCCGAACTCCTTGTATTTCTCGTGCCGGAAGGACACGCAGCCGCTGCCGCCATCGCCAGCGGCGATGTCGATGAAGGCTTCGTCGACGAATTTCATGGTGGGCGTGCTCAGGGGAGCCGTTTAGTTTAGCGAAGCGCCTGCGTCGCGCCACGGGGCGCCGCCTGCCGTGGCGGCAAAGAAAAAGCCCCGCGGGCGGGGCTTTTCGCTCAGGTTCGGTGCCGGTGTCAGGCCGGGATCACGCTCACCGTGTGCTTGTTCATCTCGCCCTTGACGGCGAAGCTGACCTGGCCGTCCACGAGCGCGAACAGGGTGTGGTCCTTGCCCACGCCGACGTTGGTGCCGGCATGGAACTTGGTGCCACGCTGGCGCACGATGATGCTGCCTGCGCTGATGGCCTGGCCACCGAAGGCCTTCACACCGAGCATCTTGGGCTTGGAATCGCGCCCGTTTCGCGTAGAGCCGCCGCCTTTTTTCTGTGCCATTTCCTAGACTCCTGGTGGGGCTCAGCCGGCGATGTCGCCGATCTGCAGCTCGGTGTAGTTCTGGCGATGTCCCTGGCGTTTCTGGTAGTGCTTGCGACGGCGCATCTTGAAGATGCGGACCTTGTCGTGCCTGCCGTGGGAGACCACCGTGGCTTTGACAGTTGCGCCGGACACCAAGGGCGTGCCCACCTTGATCTCGCTGCCATTGCCGACAGCCAGAACCTGGTCAATCACGATCTCTTGGCCTACGTCCGCAGCAATCTGTTCTACTTTAATTTTTTCGCCGGCTGCAACCTTGTATTGCTTGCCACCGGTTTTTATGACCGCGTACATGTAAACCTCTTCCAAAGGGTTTCCTGCGGACCCATTTCCGCAGAAAAGCCAGCGATTATAGCGGCCGCCAAGCCCAGCGTCCAGACCGCCGGGCTCGCGTGCCCCCTGGTGACCCCTGCGCATCCTGGCGTTTGAGCGGCTGAGCATGGGTGGCCCAAACATATAATCTTTCGGTTTTGTCACCAGGGCAACGCTTGTCACATCCTGATTCCAGCACGTCGGCCATCCTGTCGCTCATCGCGGAGGACATGCAGGGCATGGATGCGGTCATCGAGCGCCGCCTGAGCTCGGGTGTGCCCCTGGTGGGCCAGATCTCCCGCTACATCGTGGCCGCTGGCGGCAAGCGGCTGAGGCCAGCGCTGCTGCTGCTGATGTGCGGCGCCCTCGGCTGCCGGAGCGAGCAGCGCCTGAACCTGGCCGCCGTGGTGGAGTTCATCCACACTGCCACCCTGCTGCACGACGATGTGGTGGACGAGTCCACGCTGCGCCGGGGCCGCGCTACCGCCAACGAAGCCTTCGGCAACCCGGCCAGCGTCCTCGTCGGCGACTTCCTTTATTCCCGTGCCTTCCAGATGATGGTCGAGGCACAGGACATGCGCGTGATGGATGTGCTGGCCGAGGCGACCAACGTGATCGCCGAGGGTGAAGTGCAGCAGCTCATGAACATGCACGACGCATCGCTCTCGGAAGAGGGCTACCTCGATGTGATCCGCTCCAAAACGGCCAAGCTGTTCGAGGCCAGCGCCCGCCTGGCGGCTTTGCTGGCCAAGTCGCCGTCCGAGGTGGAGATCGCCTGTGCCACCTACGGCCAGGCCCTGGGCACTGCCTTCCAGGTGATCGACGATGTGCTGGACTATGACGGCGATGTGGGCGAGATGGGCAAGAACCTGGGCGACGACCTGCGCGAGGGCAAGGTGACGCTGCCGCTCATCGTGGCCATGCAGCGTGGCACGGCCGATGAGCGGGCCCTGATCGAGCAGTCCATCGAGCAGGGTGGCGCAGACCGCATGTCCGAGATCATTGCGGTGGTCCAGCGCACCGGCTCGCTCGGCGTCACCCGCTCACGGGCTGCAGCCGAGGCGCAGCGTGCCATCGACGCGCTGGCGCCCCTGCCCGACAACATCTATCGCCAGGCCCTGCACAGCCTGGCAGCACAGCTGCTCGAGCGCCGCGCCTGAGCGAAGGCCCCGCGGCCGGCGTGCCGGGCCTTCGGGCTGGGCTCAGGTCTGGAAGCGTTCGACCTCGCGCCGCGTTGCATCCGCGATGCGCGACAGGCCCAGGATGGTCGCGGTGATCTCTTCGGAAGCCGCGGCGTTGCTGCGCGCGATGCTGTCCACGTTGGACAGGTTCATGTTGATCTCTTCCATCGCAGCGCTTTGCTGCTCCAGGGCGGAAGCAATGCGCTGCAGCATGCTGTCCGTCTCCTGGGTGCCCAGTTCGATGGACGTCATTTCCTGGTTCACGTGCGTGACGGTGGTGACGGCGCGGCGCGCCTCGTCCACCGCCTGGTTCACCAGCGCGGCTATTTCCTGCGAACTCTCGGCGCTGCTTTGCGCGAGCTTGCCCACCTCGTCGGCGACCACGGCGAAGCCCTTGCCGTGCTCGCCAGCGCGCGCGGCCTCGATGGCGGCGTTGAGTGCCAGCAGGTTGGTCTTGTTGGCGATCTTCTCGATCACCTCGGTGATCCGGCTGATCTTCTCGGAGTTGCTGGCGATGTTGTTGACCACCTGCACCATCTCGTCCATCTTGCCCATGCTCGAGCGCACCGACTCGAAGGACTGGCGCGAGCGCTGGCTGGCGGTCTCTGTGTTGCGCGACACCTCGGTGACGGAGCCGACCGTCTGGCGCACGGCCGTTGACACCTGGCTGATGGCATGCGTCTGGTTCTGTGCACCGTCGGAAATTTGCGCAATGGCTTGGCTGGTCTGGCTGGAGGCCGCTGCCACCTGCTGCGTGTTCTGGCTGATGACGCGCATGGCCTGGCCCAGCGCATCGAGCGAGGCGTTCATGTTCACCTTCAACGCCTCCAGGTCACAATGAAAAAAAATCCTGGGCAACAACCGGTTTT
>CAYVGD010000089.1:0-9508 GCA_964450095.1 uncultured Polaromonas sp. | reverse complement strand
ATGGCGCTGGCCTGGCCTGTGCTGCTGTACTGGGTGCGCATGCGCCGCGCGCGCGGCGGCGACGATCTGCGCACGGCTGGCGTCGGGCCGGCCGTACGCAATGTTTTCGGCGATGGTGCCAAAAAAGAGAAACGGCTCCTGCAGCACGAGGCCGATGTGCCGCCGGTAATCGGCCACGGCAAAACGGCGGATGTCCACGCCGTCGAGCCGGATGGCGCCGTCGCTGGCGTCGTAAAAACGACAGATCAGGTTGACCAGCGTGCTCTTGCCGCTGCCGCTGTGGCCCACCAGGCCGATCATCTCGCCTGGGCGGATGTCGAGGTCGAGCTCGCGGATCACGCTGCGGCTGCCATAGCGAAAGGACAGGGCCTTGAGCTCGATGCGGCCCTCCACCTTGGGCAGCGCCACCGGCTGGGCCGGGTCGGGAACGTTGGAGACGTGGTCCAGGATGTCGAAGATGCGCTTGGCGCCTGCAGCGGCCTTTTGCGTGACCGAAACGATGCGGCTCATGGAGTCCAGGCGCGTGTAGAAGCGCCCGATGTAGGCCACGAACGCGGTGAGAACGCCCACCGTGATTTCGCTGCGGCTGACCTGCCAGATGCCGAAGGCCCACACCACCAGGAGCCCGATCTCGGTCATCAGTGCCACCGTGGGCGTGAACAGGCTCCAGGTGCGGTTGAGCCGGTCGTTCACCTCCAGGTTGTGCTGGTTGACGTCACGAAAACGTCTGGCTTCCCGCGACTCCTGTGCAAAGGCCTTGACCACACGGATGCCGGGAATGGTGTCGGCCAGGACGTTGGTCACTTCCGACCAGACGCGGTCGATCTTCTCGAACCCGGTGCGCAGCCGCTCGCGCACGATGTGGATCAGCCAGCCAATGAAAGGCAGCGGCAGCAGCGTGACCAGCGCCAGCCAGGGGTTGATGGAAAACAGGATGGCCGCCGTCATGGAGATCATCAGCACATCGGTGGCGAAGTCGAGCGCGTGCAGCGACAGAAAGATGTTGATGCGGTCGGTCTCGGAGCCGATCCGCGCCATGAGGTCGCCCGTTCGCTTGCCGCCGAAATAGTCTAACGAAAGTTTGAGCAGGTGCTCGTAGGTGCTGGTGCGCAGGTCGGCGCCGATGCGCTCGCTCACCAGCGCCAAGAGGTAGGTGCGCGCCCAGCTCAGGCCCCAGGCCACCAGGGCCGAGCCCAGCAGGCCCGACAGCAACCACATCACGAGGGTGACGTCGATTTGTTGGCCGTTCTGGAATGGAATCAGCACCTTGTCCATGAGCGGAATGGTGAGGTAGGGCGGCACCAGCGTGGCGGCGGTGGAGGCCAGGGTGAGCCCGAAACCGGCCAGCAGCTGCATTCGGTACGGCCGGGCGAAACGCCACAGCCGCAGCAGCACCCAGGTGGAGGTGGGCGGCGCCTGGCGGGTCTGGCAGGCTGGGCAGTCCTCGACGTCGCTGGCATCGCCCGCAAGCGGCGCCCCGCAGCGCGGGCAGGCGCAGGCCTCGTCCAACTCCGCAGCCAGCCCCGCCCGGCGGGCCTGGACCTGCTCGAAAGCGCTCACCAGCGCCCGGGAAGGCAAGCCCTGGGCCAGCGTGAACCGCCAGAGCGCCAGGCGTTTTTCACCGGCCACCAGCTCGATGCAGCCCAGGCCGGCGTGGTCATGGTGCCTCAGGTCCAGCGAGGGGGCCAGGGGCCACTGACTGACCTGGCCAGAGGCGTCCAGCGCCAGCAGGCGCCCGTCGGTCAGCAGCAGCCCGCCGGCAGAGGAAAATCGCAAGTGTGCGTCAACGTCAACCGCCAGCCAGGCCAGTGCGTTTTCATCGGGAGGAATGCAAGCAGACAAGGTCTGGCGCCAACCGGCTGCCGGGTCCGCAGAAAAAGCTGTGGGATGTGACATGAACAATCAATGCCGGCGAAGCCCGCCGGGCCGCCGATTCTCTCGCAGGCGCGCATCGTTGCCGCCCGGCGATCTTTCCTTCTCTGGCTGCACTGCAGCATCTCAGGTCCCCAGCCCCGCCGGATCCGACCGGGCCCACACTTCCTGAACATGACGCCCAAGTACGACATCCGCCTGCTTCGCATCAACTACCTGCGCGGCCCCAACATCTGGACCTACCGGCCGGCGCTCGAAGTGTGGCTGGACCTGGGGGAGCTGGAGGATTATCCGTCCAACCTCCTGCCTGGCTTCACCGAGCGACTGCTGGCGCTGCTGCCCAACCTGATGGAGCACCACTGCGGCGTGGGCGAGCGTGGCGGCTTCGTGGAGCGCCTTCGCACCGGCACCTGGGCGGGGCACATCCTGGAGCATGTGGTGATCGAGCTGCTGAACCTGGCCAGCATGCCCACCAGCTTCGGCCAAACACGCAGCACGTCGCAGCGCGGGGTCTACCGCATGGTGTTCCGCGCCCGGGACGAAGAAGTCGCGCGTGCCGCCCTGGCCCAGGGCCATGCGCTGCTGATGGCGGCCATTCACTCGCAAGGCTATGACGTGCAGGCCGCCGTCAACGTGGTCAAGCTCAAGGTGGACGACTGCTACCTGGGCCCCAGCACCGCCGCCATCGTCGAGTCCGCCACCGACAGGCGCATCCCCCACATCCGCCTGAACACCGGCAACCTGGTGCAGCTGGGCTACGGGGCCCGCCAGCGCCGCATCTGGACGGCCGAGTCTGACCGCACCAGCGCCATCGGCGAAGGCATCGCCGGGGACAAGAACCTCACCAAGGAACTCCTTTCGGCCTGCGGCGTGCCCGTGCCGGAGGGCCGGGTGGTGCAGTCGCCGGCCGAGGCCTGGGAGGTGGCGCAGGACATCGGCCTGCCGGTGGTGGTCAAGCCGTCGGACGCCAACCATGGCCGCGGCGTGTCGCTGGAGCTGCAGGCGCAGGCGGACGTTGAGGCGGCCTTCGGCGTCGCGGAGGCCGAAGGCAGCGAAGTGATCGTGGAGCGCCACGTGCGCGGCAACGAGCACCGGCTCCTGGTGGTGGGAGGTCGCCTGGTGGCAGCCGCGCGCGGCGAAAGCCTGTGGATCACCGGCGACGGCCAGGGCACGGTCACGCAGCTGATCGACAGCCAGCTCAACACCGACCCACGCCGCGGCGAGACCGAAGACCTGCCGCTGGAGACCATCCGCCTGGACCGCGAGCCGGCCATGCGCCTGCTGCTGCAGCGCCAGGGCCTGAGCCCCGAAAGCGTGCCCGAAAGCGGCCGGCGCGTGCTGATCCAGCGCAACGGCAACATGTGCATCGACTGCACCGCTGACGTCCACCCCGAGGTGGCGGCCATGGCGGTGCTCGCCGCGAAAGTGGTGGGCCTGGACATCGCAGGCATCGACCTCGTGGCCGAGGACGTCGCCCGCCCGCTGGAAACCCAGCGCGGCGCGATCGTGGAGGTCAATGCCGGCCCGGGCCTCTTGATGCACCTCAAGCCGGCCATCGGTACCCCCCAACCCGTGGGACGTGCGATCGTCGACCACCTTTTTTCCGAGCACGAGAACGGCCGAATTCCCATCGTGGGTGTGGCCGGCACACGCCAGACGCAGATCACCGCGCGGCTGGTGGCCTGGCTGCTGCAACTGCGCGGCACCCCGGTGGGCCTGGCCTGTCGCGATGGCCTGTTCATGGAAAGCCGCCGCGTGGAAACCCGGGACTGCGCCAACTGGAACAGCGGCCACCGCCTGCTGATGAACCGGCGCATCCAGGCGGCCGTTTTCGAAAACGGCCCCTTGAGCATCCTCAACGACGGGCTGTGCTACGACCGCTGCGATGTGGGCGTCGTCACCGACATGGACGGCATCGAGCAACTGGCCGACCACGACGTGCAGGACAAGGAAGGCATGCGCAAGGTGCTGCGCACCCAGGTGGACGTGGTGCTGGACCACGGCGCCGCCGTGCTCAATGCGGCCGACCCGGACGTCGCGGCCCTGGCCCCGCTGTGCGACGGCGAAGTCATCTTTTACGCGGCCGATCCTGAGGCGCAGCCGCTGGCAGCGCACCTGCAGGCCAAGGGCCGCGTCGTGCGGCTCAACGGCCGCAGTGCCGAACTGCTGGACGGCCCGGCCGCCGCAGCCCAGGTCGTGGACCTGGTGCGCTGGGCCTGGGCACCCTCGCGTGTGGAGGCTGTGCTGGCGGCCATCGCGACGGCCTGGGCGCTGGGCATCTCGCCAGCCCTGATCCGTGCCGGCCTTGAAACCTTTCCGGTGGACCTTTCGCGTCCTGCCACGAACAAGATCCACTGAATCTCCCTGCCGAAGATGAACGTCTCACGCATCCGGGCCCTGCGCGGTCCCAATCTCTGGAGCCGCCACACCGCCATCGAGGCCGTGGTGGCCTGCGAAACCGCGGAAATGGCCCTGGCCACCCTGCCCGGCTTCGAGGCGCGGCTGCGCCAGCGCTTTCCCGATGTGGGCGCCCTGCCCCAGCGTGCGTCCCTGGCGCACGTGCTGGAGGCAGCCACCCTGGCGCTGCAGGCCCAGGCGGGCTGCCCCGTCACCTTCAGCAGCACAGCCGCCACGCCCACGCCAGGCACCTACCAGGTGGTGGTCGAGTACAGCGAAGAGGTCGTGGGCCGCATGGCCCTGGACCAGGCGCAGCGGCTGATCGCGGCCGCCCTGGCCGATGCGCCCTTCGACCTCGATGCCGCCCTGGCGGCGCTGCGCGAAAAGGACGAGGACATCCGCCTGGGCCCCAGCACGGGCTCCATCGTCGCCGCCGCCGTGGCCCGGGGCATTCCCTACCGGCGCCTCACCGAGGGCAGCCTCGTGCAACTGGGCTGGGGCGCCAAGCAGCGTCGCATCTGGGCTGCCGAGATGGACAGCACCAGCGCCGTGTCCGAGTCCATCGCGCAGGACAAGGACCTCACCAAGAAGCTGCTGGCCGCTGCCGGTGTGCCCGTGCCCGTGGGCCGCCCGGTGCAAAGCGCCGACGAAGCCTGGGCCGTGGCACAGGACATCGGCCTGCCGGTGGTGGTCAAGCCCCAGGACGGCAACCAGGGTAAGGGCGTGACGGTCAACATCGCCAGCCGCGAGCACCTGGACAACGCCTACAAGGCCGCCGCCGAGTACGGCGAGGTGATGGTCGAGAAGTTCCTTCCCGGCTCCGACTACCGCCTGCTGGTCGTTGGCAGCCGCCTGGTGGCCGCAGCCCGGCGGGACCCACCGCACGTCATCGGCGACGGCCGCCACACGGTGCGCCAACTGGTCGAGCAGGTCAATGTCGACCCCCGCCGTGGCGACGGCCATGCCACTTCACTCACCCGCATCCGCCTGGACGAGATTGCCGTGGCACGCCTTGCGCTGCAGGAGCTCACCCCGGAAGACGTGCCAGAGAAGGGTCGGCGCGTGGTGCTTCGCAACAACGCCAACCTCAGCACGGGCGGCACCGCCACCGACGTGACCGATGACGTGCACCCCGAGGTGGCGGCATGTGCCGTGGCCGCGGCGCAGATGATCGGCCTGCACGTGTGCGGCGTGGACGTGGTGTGCGAGTCCGTGCTCAAGCCCCTGGAGGCTCAGAACGGCGGCGTGGTCGAGGTCAATGCCGCACCCGGCCTGCGCATGCACCTGGCGCCCTCCTTCGGCAAGGGACGCAACGTGGGCGAGGCCATGGTGCGCGACATGTTCGCGCCGGGCGATGACGGTCGCATCCCCGTGGTCTCGGTCACCGGCACCAATGGCAAGACCACCGTCACGCGCCTCATTGCTCACCTGTTCGCCAGCGCCGGTCTGCGCGTGGGCATGACCAACACCGATGGCGTTTATGTGGGCGGCCGCCAGATCGACAGCGGCGACTGCAGCGGCCCGCGCAGCGCCCGCAACGTGCTGCTGCACCCGGACGTGGACGCGGCAATCTTCGAGACCGCGCGCGGCGGCATGCTGCGCGAGGGGCTGGGCTTTGACCGGTGCAGCGTCGCCGTGGTGACCAACATCGGCGAGGGCGACCACCTGGGCCTGAACTTCATCACGACCGTCGAAGACCTGGCCGTGCTCAAGCGCGTGATCGTGCAGAACGTGGCCGACAGCGGTCACGCTGTGCTCAACGCGGCGGACCCCATCGTGGCCAGCATGGCCTCGGTCTGCCCGGGCAAGGTGATCTTCTTTGCCGCAGACCGCAACCACCCTGTGATGACGACCCACAGTGCCCAGGGCGGGCGCTGTGTGTTCGTGGACGGCGACGCCCTGGTGGTCCGGGAAGGCTCCTGGCGTGAAAGCTTCCCCCTGCGAGACATGCCGCTCACGCGCGGCGGCAGCATCGGCTTTCAGGTGGAGAACGTCATGGCCGCGATGGCTGCCGCCTGGGCCAGCAACCTCAGCTGGGACGCGGTGCGCCGCGGGCTGGCCAGCTTCGTGAACGACACGCACAACGCGCCCGGGCGCTTCAACGTGATGGACTTCCGCGGTGCCACGGTGATTGCCGATTACGGTCACAACCCGGACGCGATGCGTGCGCTGGTGGCCGCCATCGAGACCATGCCAGCCAAGCGGCGCTCGGTGGTGATCAGCGGCGCGGGCGACCGGCGCGACGAGGACATCCGCGCCCAGACCCAGATCCTGGGCCGCGCCTTCGACGACGTGGTGCTCTACCAAGACGCCGCGCAGCGCGGCCGGGCCGATGGCGAAGTGCTGGGACTGTTGCGCCAGGGCCTCGAGGGCGCCCCTCGCACCCGTTACACCACTGAGATCCACGGCGAGTTCATGGCCATCGACCATGCGCTGGAGCGGCTTCAGCCTGGCGACCTGTGCCTCATCCTGATCGACCAGGTCGAGAAAGCCCTCGGCCACCTCGCGGGCAAGGTGGCCGAGGTGCACTGAACAGGACGAACCGCGCAGCCACAGCCTCCCGAACCAAGGGCCCGCCGCGAAAGCGTCGGGCCGTTTTCATTGGCGCATGCCGCCGCTCAGGGCGCCTGCAAGCCGAACACGCGCACTGCATTGCGGTAGGCCACCTTTTCAAGGGTGTCAGGCCGCATGGCCGCCAGCGCGCGCGTGCGCATGAGCTCAACGATTTCACCGTAACGCCTTGTCAGGCCACAACAGGGGTCGGTCCCCAGCATCACGCGGTCCGGGAAATCCTCGACCAGCTGCAGCCAGCCGGCCCGGATACCGTCGCGGGTGATGATGCGATCCACCCCGTGCAGCGGCGTCGCGCCACTGAGTTCGCACATGATGTTGGGCGCGCCTTCGAACAGGCGACGCATGTCGTCCGGCGTGCTTTTGGGCAGGCAGTGGGAGACAAGGGTCAGGGCGTCCGGGTATCGCCGGGCCATGGCCAAGATTTGAGCCACGGTGTCACCGTCGCGGTCGTAGTGAATCTGCACGAAGCCCTTGTGCTTGTGGGCAGTTTCATAAAACCGCCGAAGCACCGGGCTGTCCAGCGGGATCTTGCGCTCAAAAGACCGTGCGGCCCCCACGGCACCGACGTTGCTGATGTGGATCTCGCCAAAACCGCGGGCCTGGCCCGTGGACAGCATCACTTCGGCCTGCTCGAAGAGGCGAACGAACGTGGGGTGCTGGGCATCGAGCAACGCCTGTGGTCCGTCGCTGGCGAGCACGCGGGTGAACTCCGCCTGACCCAGGGCTTGGATCAGGCGCGGGCCCAGCAGTTCGGCAAGCGCCGGATCGTGATCACCGACCGCGCCGCCCCAGCGAACCAGGTTTTCATCCATGAGCCTCAACAAGAAGCGCGGTGTCTGCGTGACGGGGTTGTAGTGCAGGTGCACGTCGGCGATCGGCACGCTGCGGGCCAGGGCCTCGCTTTCGGGGCGCGGGCCGACAGGTGGGCCCCAGAACTGGGGCTGCGCGACCGCGACCTGCACAGCCGCGAGGCCGGCTGCCAGGCAGAGCCTCCCAAGCACCCGTCGAAAGCGCAACAGGCTCAAGACGTGTGCCAGGTTGCCGTCATGCATTGGCGACGCCGAATGGGCCGTCATTCCCACTCGATGGTTGCCGGCGGCTTGGAGCTCACGTCCAGTGTCACGCGATTGATGCCGCGCACTTCGTTGATGATGCGGCCGGACACCTTCTTGAGCAGCGCGTACGGCAGCTCGGCCCAATCCGCGGTCATGAAGTCGCTGGTCTGCACAGCGCGCAGGGCCACCACATGGTCGTAGGTGCGGCCGTCGCCCATCACGCCCACGCTCTTGACCGGCAGGAACACCACGAAGGCCTGGCTGGTGAGCTCGTACCAGTTCTTGCCCGTGGCCGGGTCGGTGAAGTTGCGCAGTTCCTCGATGAAGATCGCATCGGCCCGGCGCAGCAGGTCGGCGTATTCCTTCTTCACCTCGCCCAGGATGCGCACGCCCAGGCCCGGACCGGGGAAAGGATGGCGATACACCATCTCGCGCGGCAGGCCCAGGGCCACGCCGAGTTCACGCACCTCGTCCTTGAACAGGTCACGCAGCGGCTCCAAAAGCTTCAGCCCCAGTTGCTCGGGCAGGCCACCCACGTTGTGATGGCTCTTGATGGTCACGGCCTTCTTGCTCTTGGCGCCGCCCGACTCGATCACATCCGGGTAGATGGTGCCCTGGGCCAGGAATGTCGCGCCTTTGTGGGCACGACCGCCCGTCCCGCCATGCTGGCCTTCTGCCTTGAGCTTGGCTGCCTCGGCCTTGAAGACGTCCACGAACAGGCCACCGATGATCTTGCGCTTTTTCTCAGGATCGCTCACGCCGGCCAACTGCCCCAGAAAAAGTTCGCTGGCGTCCACGCGAATGACCCGCGCGTGCAGCTTGCCCGCGAACATCTCCATCACCATGTCGCCCTCGTTCAGCCGCAGCAGACCGTGGTCCACGAACACGCAGGTGAGCTGGTCCCCGATGGCGCGGTGGATGAGCGCAGCCGCCACCGAGGAGTCGACGCCGCCCGACAGGCCCAGGATCACCTCTTCCTCACCGACTTGTTCCCGGATTTTCGCGACCGCCTCCTCGATGTAGTCGCCCATGATCCAGTCCGGCCGGGTTCCGCAGATCTGCAACACGAAGCGCTCGATCAAGGCCTTGCCCTTCACGGTGTGGGTGACTTCGGGATGGAACTGCACCGCGTAGAAGCCGCGTGCCTCGTCGGCCATGCCGGCGATCGGGCAGCTGGGGGTGGAAGCCATCACCTTGAAGCCCGGGGGCAACTGCGTGACCTTGTCGCCGTGGCTCATCCAGACCTTGAGCATGCCGTGGCCCTCGGCCGTGGTGAAGTCGGCGATGTCCTTGAGCAGCTGCGTGTGACCGTGGGCCCGCACCTCGGCGTAGCCGAACTCGCGGGTGTGGGAGCCCTCCACTTGGCCGCCCAACTGCGTGGCCATGGTCTGCATGCCGTAGCAGATGCCCAGCACCGGCACGCCCAGCTCGAAAACGGCGTCGGGCGCGCGGTCGTCCACCTCGTAGACGCTGGCATGCGAGCCCGAAAGGATGATGCCCTTGAGCTGGCCGTCAGCGGCGTGTTGGCGCACCCAGTCGCTGCTCACGTCGCAGGGGTGCACCTCGCAGTACACATGCGCTTCGCGCACGCGCCGGGCGATCAGCTGCGT
>CAYVGD010000088.1:0-9508 GCA_964450095.1 uncultured Polaromonas sp. | reverse complement strand
GGCCGGTGTTCATGGCCTGCAGCATGTCGAGCGCCTCGCCGCCGCGCACCTCGCCCAGCACGACGCGGTCGGGCCGCATGCGCAGGCTGTTCTTGACCAGTTGCCGCATGGTCACCTCGCCCTTGCCCTCCAGGTTGGGCGTGCGCGTTTCGAGCCGCACCACATGGCTTTGCTGCAGCTGCAGCTCGGCCGTGTCCTCGATGGTGATGACGCGTTCGCCCTCGGGGATGTAGCCCGACAGGATGTTCAGCAGCGTGGTCTTGCCCGAACCGGTGCCTCCGGAGATCACGATGTTGACCTTGGCCTTGACGAAGCCGGCCAGCAGCTGCGCCATGCCGGCGGTGAGCGCGCCCTTGGCGATCAGGTCCTCCATGCGCAGCGGCACCGCCGAAAAGCGCCGGATGGTGAGCGTGGGCCCGTCCAGGGCCAGCGGCGGCACGATGGCGTTGACGCGCGAGCCGTCGGGCAGGCGCGCATCGCACATGGGCGAGGACTCATCGATGCGCCGGCCCACGCGTGAGACGATCTTGTCGATCACCTTGAGCAAGTGCTCGTTGTCGTTGAAGCGCACGCTCAGGCGCTGCAGACGGCCGGCCCGTTCGACGAACACGTGGTCGTAGCCGTTGACCATGATCTCGCTGACCGCGCGGTCGGCCAGCAGCGGCTCCAGCGGCCCGAGGCCCAGCACCTCGTGCTGCAGGTCCAGCACCAGTTGCGCATGCTCCTGTGCATTGACCGGCAACTGCTCCTCGGCCGCCAGCAGGTCGATGATGCGCGCCAGCTGCTGGCGGAACTCATCGGGCGGCAGGCTTTGCGCGGCCACCAGGTCGATGCGCGCCAGCATGGCCTGGTGCAGCCGCGCCTTGGTGCTGAAGTAGCTCTCTGAAGGCGTGCGCGCGCCCGCGCCGCTTGCGGGCCCCTGAGCGTTGACCCCAGCGTTCTGGGCACGGCCCTGGGCTTGGGCTGGCAGCGGCACGGGCACCGGCGGCCTCGGCGCAGGCGGCAGGGCCGCCCGGCCGGGGTTGGCCAGTGCCGGCATGGCGTCACCCTGGCGCAGGGCGCCGCTGGGGGCGCCATCTTCGGAGCCAGGGGGCCATGGGCTTGCGGCGTGCAGGCCCGCTGCGGTGTGCCCGGGCGCCTCGACCGCAGGGCCCTGATGGCCTGGCGGGGCCGAGGCCGCGCCTGCTGCCGGCTGGCTGGCTGGCGTCAGTGCATCGAGGGGGTCACAGGCCTCGGCTGCAGCCAGCGGCCTTTCTCCGGTGCCTGCCACCGCGGCGCCTGGGCGGGTCTGCGTCGGCCGGGGCCGGGCGCGGGCCTGGCCCCAGGCGGCTATCTGATCCCTAAGCGATGCCACAGCGTTTTCTCCTTCGGTGCACGCAGCACCCCCTGCCCGGTGAGTTCACCCGCCCATTGCCGCAGGGCACGCGACAGGTGCGAGCGCGGTTCGATTTCGACGGCGGGTCGCCCGCCTGCCAGCGAGGCGGCCACCGCTTCGGCGTCGTGAGGCAGCAGACGCGCCAGCGGCCGGCCCACGGCCGCCTCCACCTCGGCCCGCTTCAAGCCGCCGGCGCCCGGGATGACGCGCATGACCAGCTCCAGCCGCTCGGCAGGCAGGCCCAGCAGTTCCCACAGCGCCACGCGCTGGCTGGCCCCCTTGATCGACGGCAGGCTCATGCTGCCCACCAGCACCAGCCGGTCCAGCAGCTCGAGCGCGGCCAGACCGATGGCGTCCAGCCCCAGGTCGAGGAACACATGGTCGTAGTGGCGCAGGGCCACGCGCACCAGCCGCAGCACGGGCTCGGGTCCCAACTGCAGGTAGCTTTCGAGATGGGGCGGCGCGCCGATGAAATGCAGCCCCCCGGGCAGGTGCTGGGTGAGCCCGTCGAGCAGCGCGCCGTCGAGCCGCTCGATCTCCAGCGCCACCTCGGCGAGGTCGTGCGTCACCGGCTCACCGGTGAGGTAGAGCTCGGCGTCGCCGAAGGGCAGCGAGAGGTCCACCAGCAGCACGCGCTGGCCGGGCAGTGCGGCCACTGCGGCGGCCAGGTTGGCGGCCAGGCAACTGGCGCCGTCGCCGGGCTTGGCCGGCATGAGGCCGATGCAGCGCCCGGCGGCCGCGCGCGCCTGGGCGCCCTGGCGGCCCTGCAGCCGCGCCAGCAGGCCGGCCAGCACGGCCGGCTCGTCGCTGGGGATGACCTCGCGCACGCCGGCGCGCATGGCCGCCAGCAGGAAATCGGGTGCGGGGTCGGGGCACACCAGCACCAGCGCCAGGCCGGGCAGCGCGGCGCACAGCGCGTCGATCTGCGCGATCACCGGCTGGCCCTGGCCGGGCTCGCGCACGAGCAGCACATCGGGCCGGGCGGCCTGCACTTCGGCGCCGTGCTGGGCGAGCGTGCCGGTCCAGGCCGTGATGCGGTGCCCCTGCGGCCAAGGCGGCGGCAAGGTCGGCGACCAGGAACTGTTGGAAAGAAGAAGCAGGTGCATGTCGGGCAGCCGGGGCCTTCAGCAGGCCGAGTTCGTCTCGCCGGCCACGGTGTTGCTCATGGCCTCGCGCAGCTGCACGCTGCGGTAGGAAGGCAGCGGCAGCTCCAGCGCCACCACGGGCACCATCAGCGGCGCAGACAGGCCCGACAGCTGCGCCTCCACCAGGGTGCAGCTGGCCGGCAGGCAGTGGGCGGGTGTGTAGGCCAGCTGCAGCCAGTCGCTGCGGCCGCTCACACGGATCTGGCCCGAGGCCTCGACGAAATAGCGCACCTTGCTGCGGATGCGCGCCTGCTGCGCCGCACCCGGCTCGCACACGCTGGCCAGGCGGCTGGCCAGGCGGGCCGCTTCGGCCGCCGTGTTGTAGAGCCACATGAAGCGCGACAGCTCCACCACGCCCACCAGGCAGATGCACAGCACCAGCATGGCCAGCGCCGTCTCCAGCATGGCGGCACCGCGCTGCCGTGCACGGGATGGAGGGGGGAGCAGGCTGGGCATCAGCTGGCCTGACGGAGCGTCAGTTGCAAGGTGCCGAAGTCCAGCGTGGCTGCACCACCCGTGGCGGGCGTGAGCAGCCCCGCAAACACCAGCCGGTGGCGGTAGCCGCTCAAGCGCACGGTCACGAGGTTGAGCGTGACCGCGTGGGCGGCGGTGTCGTCGGTGCTGCTGAGCTGTGCGCGGTGCGTGGCGGCGGCGTTGAGCGCATCGAGCACCGCCACCCGCACCCCCGCATCGCCCAGGCCCGGCAACAGGGCCGGCCCCAGGCAGGGCATGACCGCGCTGGGCCGGCCGGTGCGCAGCAGGCATTCGGCCTCCACGTGGCCGGAGCCGGCCGCGCGGGTGCTCAGGTAGCGCGCCGAGGTGCGCACCTGTTTGAGCAGCACCTGGTAGTGCGCCAGCGCCTGGGTGAATTCCACCGTGGCCAGCAGCATGAAGAGCAGCAGGGGCAGCACCAGCGCCAGCTCGACCAGCACCGCTCCGCCCTGGCGCGGCCGGCATGAAAGAACCACGCTTTGGCGCCTCATTTCACGAGCACCGGCACCAGGGGACCGACCGAGGTGCCCGCGCCGGGCAGGCCGGCGGCGCGGCAGGGGGAGTTCGGGTCGTCGGCCCGGCCCAGGTATTCGACCTCTGCGTCCTGGGCCGGTCGCTTGGGGCTGAGCATCAGCGCGCAGGCCCAGCCCAGCAGGGGCCGCTGGCCGGTGCCGCAGCTGCCGCTGGCGCAGGCCACCACGGGCATGACCACCAGCCGCCGCGAGGACGCGCCGTGGCGCTGGTGCACACCCGCCGGGCTTTCGTAGCCGGGGATGTTGCCCTGGAAGGGCTCGCGGCGCGCCGCGCGCGCCGTGTAGTCGGCATAAGCGCCGCCGGGCGGTGGCGGCCGGTAGCCGTGGCCCGTGAGGTCGGGGATGGCCAGCGCCGGCTCCAGGCCGCTGCCGCCTTGCTTGTAGAGACCGAAGCGGGCGTTCCAGCCGTCGTCCAGCGCGGTGACCACGCCGGTCTTGATGGTGATGCAGCGGTCAGGGGCGGTGGGTATCTCGCACACGCCGCCGCCCAGGAAGGCCTGGGCGTAGGGTTCCAGGCCGCTGCCGGTGTCGGTGCCGAGCACGTCGGCCCAGGTGAAGAAGCCGGCGCTCTGCGTGGCGCCCAGGGTGATCTTGTCGCCCACCTGGTGGCCGAACTGCTGCGCGTTGGTGCCCGCGCCCCGGCACATGGCCATGGGGATGCCGCACACGCTTTGAGAAGGCATCACCGTGGCCGTGGCACTGGCCGAGACGCTGGAGGCGCCAAAGCCGGCCAGGCCCATGAGCCAGGGCAGGATGGACGGCGTGGTGGTGGTGCAGCGCGCAAAGCGCGAAGCCGCGGGGGCCACGCCGGCAGGCGCATAGCTGCCCTCGAGCGTGAGGCCCAGCCCCACGGTCACGTCAGCGCTTCCCACCAGGGTGCTCTGCAGGCGGTCGCTGTTGCGCTGCCCGCCCACGAAACGGCCGGCCTGGGCGGCGCGGTGCGGCGCATCGGCCAGGCCATTGAGTTCAAGCACGGCGGCCAGGGCGCAGGCATCGGCGGCGTTCTGCAGTTCCAGCCGCGCCAGTTGCAGGCGGCTGGCATCGAGCGCCAGGCCCATGAAGCCCAGCAGCACCAAAAGCGACAGTGCCGTGGTGATGGCCACCACGCCGGCCTGTGGCCGGGCGGGCGCTGTCCTGCGCGGCCTCACGGTGCGGCCCCGGTGGGCCGGGCGCCCTGCAGGCGGTTTTCCAGGAACAGCTCGCGGCGGGTGGGCGGCGCCACACTGTCGGTGGGCAGCGGGGGGGGCGCATCCACCGCCTGGGCCAGGCGGGCGCGCACGGCCACCACCAGTTCGGTCTGGTCGGAGGCGTACTGGTTGCTGCGGAACAGCGCCCCCAGCACCGGCAGCTCGCTCAGCAGCGGAAAGCCGCGGGTGCTGGCGCTCAGGTTCTGGCGCAGCAGGCCGCCGATGACCAGGCTCTGCCCGTCGCTGAGCTGCACCGACGTGCCCACGCGCCGTGTGGTGAACATGGGCAGCACACCGCTGCCCAGGCGACCGTCGCTGCCCAGGCTTTCCTTGGCGATCTCGGACACCTCGGTGGCCACCTTCAGCGCGATGCGGCCGCCCTCGAGTACGGTGGGCACGAACTTCAGGCCCACGCCGTACTCGCGCTCGTCCAGGGTGATGGACGTGCCGGTGGCGCTGGTGGACTGGGCCACCGGAATGAACACCTTGCCGCCCACGAGGAAGCTGCCTTCCTTGCCGCTGCTGGCCACGATGGTGGGCTCGGCCAGGATGCGCACCAGGCCGTCCTTCTTCTCGGCCTCCAGCTGCAGCGCGCGGCCGGGCCCGAACAGCAGTCCGGCAGCGCCGCCTCCGCCGCCCAGGAAGTCGGACACCACGCTCCAGCGCGCTTCGCTGCCGCCGGCCTGCACGCCCACGCCCAGGCGCTCGAGCAGGGCCTTGGACACTTCGGCCACGCGCACCTCCAGCAGAACCTGCTGGGCCGAGCGGGTGCGCAGCAGGTTGACCACGCGGCTGGCCGCAGCGGCCGCGGACGAAGCGGCCGCGCCCTGCGGCTGCACGGGCCGCATGAAGGCTTCGGCCAGGCTGACGGCGGCCTCGGTGGCGACCGGGGTGGACACCTCGCCGGACAGCACCACCGAGCCGGCATGCATGTGGGCCTGCAGGTCGCGCTCGGCGGGCAGGTGGCGGCGCAGGCTGCGCAGCAGGGGCTGGGTGTCCAGGCCCACGCCCAGGCTGAGGTGGCGCACAGCGCCGCCCTTGTGCCACAGCACGAGGTTGGTGCTGCCGACCGCCTTGCCGAGCACGTAGATCTCGGTGGGCGACACCAGGCGGTAGTCGGCCACCTTGGGGTCACCCACCACCACGCGGCTGACGGGGGCGGCCAGGGGCAACAGCACCACGTGGCCCACGGTGAGCTCCAGCGTGGCGGGCTGAAGAAAGGCGGCGTCGGGCAGCGGTGCCTCGCCGGGTGCAGCGACCGCAGGCGCCGCTTCGGCCGGGGCCGGCCTCGTGGGCTGAACGGGCTGGGCGGGCTGGGCGGCAGCCTGCAGCCTGGCAGGCCTGGGCGCCGTGGTGGCGTAGATGGCTGCGGCGGGGGTCGCGCTGCTGGCAGGAAGGGCGCCGGGGGACGCTGGGGGCAAAGGCTGGCTGGGATGGGCCTGCGCCGGCAGCCAGGCTGCGAGCATCAGCGCCCCCAGCCAAGCGCGCACGGTTCGCGCACCCTGGCGGCAAGCCGGGCGCAGCCCCGTGGCGTGTACTGAAGTTGCCGGCTCAGTGGCGCGAGCGCTTTGCGCGAGGAGGGCTTCGGCTTGGGTGTCAGCTTCGGCCTCGGCTTCGGCTTTGGCTCCGGTGGCAGCGTCGGTGGCGGTGGTGCCGTGAGTGTTGGCGACGTGTAGAGATCGCCCCGGCCGGATGTCGTTGGTGACTTGGGTGACTTGGGTGGCCTGGAAGATGCAGGCTGTTTTTTCAGTGCCTGGGCTGGACACAGACGGCCGATGAGGCGCAGCCGGCGCAATGGACGGACTGGCGGCTTCAGCAACCTTAGGGCCTCCCGCCTTGGCCGTGGCGATGAGATCGGGGGCCGAGGCGGTCATGGCGATGCTCCAAGCTGGGTGCCGCGCCACTCTTCCACGGCTGGCGGTGCGGCGGGCGGGGGCGCGCGTGGGCGGGCTGGCGCGGCGCCCTGGGCGGGTGCGGCGGATTGGCGCATCAGGTCATCCAGCCGCATGCCCGAGGCCTGCGGCTGCGCGCGGTCGAGTTCGTTGCGCAGCGACAGCGACAAGTTGCCCACGCTGCGGGCCAGGTCCAAGCGCTCGGATTCCGCCGGGGTGACCTCGAGGGTGACCGCGGTCACCACCTTGGGTTTGGTGGGATCGGCCACGGTTTCCTGGGCCACGGCCAGGACGCGGATGCGCTCAAGCACGATGCGTGCGAAGGGTTCGTTGCGCGCGTCGCGGGCGCTCACGATCACATCGACGAAGGTGCCCGGCAAGGCAAAGCCGGCCACGCCGATCACGTCGTTGACGCGCACGGTGATGGCGCGCTTGCCCTCGGCCAGGGTGGCGGACAGGCCACCGCGCCCGTCCACGGGGGCCAGGCGCGCATCGAGCACCGGCTCGCCCGCGACCAGGGGCTGGCGCAGCACGCGGCCCACAAGCGGCGCGGTGGCATCGAACGCACCTTCAGGCGCTGCGGCCGGCCAGGCGTGAATGCGCAGCTGCGCGGCCTGCAGCGGCATGCCCGCCTCGACGGCGGCAGCGGCCACCACCACGCGGGGACCGCTGGGCCGGGCCCCGCCCAGGCCCATGGTCCGGGCCACGAGCACGACGGCAAGGCTGCCGGCCAGCAGGGCCGAAGCGATGAGGATGACGGGCCGCGCCATGGCGCCTCCGGGCGGGTGGGCGTTGTGAGGTCAGGCGTTGGCGGCGGCCAGGGCGTCCTTGACCTTCTGGAAGGTCGTGCCCAGCTCGGTGCCCAGCGTGCCCAGCACGATCACCAGGACCACGGCGATCAGCGCGGCGATCAGGGCGTATTCGATCATGGTCACGCCCTTCTGGGCGCGGCGGGAGAGAGAGCGGCTGCGGCGCAGCGGGCGGATCAGGTGGTTCATGGCTGGCTTTCGGGTGGTCGGTGGGGCGGGGGTCCAGCAGCAGCCGAGGGTCGGGTGACACCGGGGCCACTGCTGAGGTTCCATGATTGCCAAGCCAGCTCTTCAGGACAACGGATGAGCCCTGCTCAATGGTGACCAGGGGTAACAGGTGCAGCCGCGCTGCAGTCCAGCCGAACGCAGATGCGCGCCGTGCGCCCTTGGGCGGGGCAGGTCAAGAGGAGAAGAAAGAGAGGAAGCTTCCGCTGATGAGCTTGCGCCATGTCAATGCATGAGCGAAAGCGTGGGTGCAAGCGTGCCGCCGCAAAGCAGCGTCAGCATGCTCTGGCGGCGTGCCGGTGGCTTTGGAAGCGTAGGTCTGTGCGTGTCAGTACCGTGCACACGCAGCAACTTCTGTTGCGTTTGCTCACGGCTGAGCTCGGCCCACAAACACCGGGCGGACCGCCCGCCAGTGTCTTCGAAAAGCGCGGGACGGCCATAACCCGGACCGCAAAGGCCCGGGCCTGAATGAACCGAGGAGAAAAGAACCGGGGCGGCGCGAGGCCACCGCCGGTCAGACGACCGCCAGGCGGCGGCGTGCGTCGTGCAGGCAATCCTGCGCCCAGCCCGCAGGCTGGGTGTTGCGCCAGAGGCGGCTGCGCGCCGGACGCTCGTCAAATTGGCTGGGCAGGCGCGCAGCGAGGAAGGCCTCGTGCATCTGCCGCGCCAGTTCGCGGTCCACGCCGTAAAGGCTCCAATGTCCTGACTCGGCATCCAGCCGCACCGTGTGGCCGAATCGGCCACACTCGGCCTCGAAGCCCAGCACCTCGGCCAGGGGCACGCGCTGTACGCGCGGACGGGCCTCGGTGCGCATGAGCATCGCCTGGCCCGTGAGCGCCCACACGCCGCGCCCGGCACCGACCGCGCGGCCGGTCACGTAGCCGCTCAGCCCCTCGCTGGAAAGCATGTGCTGGCGCAGCGCATCCACGTCGCTTGTCAGCAGCTTTTGCGAAGCCAGGGGGTTGTGGCCCTCGAGCAGCACCTCGGCCAGTGCTTCGTTGTGGATGAAGGAATTGAAAAAGCTCATGATGCGTCCGGTGAAACTTGAGAGGGCGAAGTGGCGGGCGATCCGCTTTCCGCGTGCAATGGCACGGGGTCGAACTGAGGCAAGGGCGGGCGGCACATCCTCTGCCCGTCCCAGCGCTGGCCGCACCAGCACTCGCCCTCGGCATTGATGATGCAGGTGCCCGTGCCGCAGCAGCGCGGATCGACAGCGTCCATCACTGGCCCAGCAACTTCTTGGCCTCGGCCAGCGCCGCCATGGACTCGGTGTGCTTGCCTTCCTGGTGCAGTCGCTCACCTTGTGCACGCAGATCTTTCACACGGGTCATCTGGGCAGCATCCAACTTGGCAGCGGGCATGCGTGCATCGACGGCACGCATCTCACCCGGGCAACCATGCGCCCAGACAGCACCAGCAGACAGCGAAAGAACAAGCGCAGCAACGAGTTTCATACAAGCTCCAGCAAATGGATGGAAAGGAACGCAAATGTGCCTGCCCTGGCAGGACGCCGCTGCGCGAAGGGTATTAACCCAGAGCCCGAGTGGTGTTTGAGGGCTTTGTCCAGGGCCATGGGGCGATAGGCCCGTGGGCCCCCCCGCACGGATTTCCGCACCTTGAGCAACTTCCCAGCCTATACCTCGCCCGGCGGCGCTGCGGGCTGCATCAACCGCCACGACAGCCGGTCGCTGGACGTCACCTGCGGGTCCAGTGTGCTGAGTGTCAGCACAGTGTGCAGACAAAAAAAAAAAGCACCCCCGACGGAATCGATGGTGCGGTGATCTGGAGGCGCGAGGCGGAGTCGAACCGCCCTAGCCGGATTTGCAATCCGGTGCATAACCGCTTTGCTA
>CAYVGD010000087.1:0-9778 GCA_964450095.1 uncultured Polaromonas sp. | reverse complement strand
GGCGTGGCTGTCGTCGTGCATCCAGGCGGCATGGCTGGGGGCGCGGCGGGTGCGGCTCCATTCGTCGAGCATGTCGCGCTTGACCTCGTCGAGCTTGGTCATCATCTCGGGCGTGCCGCAGTCGGCCGCCAGTTCAAGCCGGTGGCCGTTGGGGTCGAAGAAATAGATGCTCTTGAAGATGGTGTGGTTGGTCGGGCCCAGCACTTCAATGCCTTCGGATTCCAGGCGGGCCTTGGTGGCCAGCAGCGTGTCCACCGAGTCGACCTTGAGCGCCAGGTGCTGAACCCAGGTGGGGGTGTTGGCGTCGCGCCCCATCTCGGGCTGGCTGGGCAGCTCGAAGAAGGCCAGGATGTTGCCTGCGCCCGCGTCCAGGAACACGTGCATGTAGGGGTCGGGCGCCTTGGTCGAGGGCACTTCGTTTTCGGCAATCGCCAGCACGAACTTCATGTCCAGGTGTTTCTCGTACCACTCCACGGTTTGCTTGGCGTCCTTGCAGCGGTAGGCCACGTGGTGGATTTGCTGGATGAGCGGCATGTCAGAGGTCCTTCAGCGCAGATTGGATGTGGGCGGCAAAGCGTTCCTGCTCGCCCAGGGCGTGGGCGTTGAGCAGGGCGAGCTTGACGAGAAAGAGTTCGGCCTTGTCGCCGGCCTGGTCGATGGCCTGCGCCAGGTGGTCGTAGGCCTCTTCCAGGCCTGCCAGCGGGAGTGTGGGTGGGTTCTTCATGGGTGTGTCCAGGGAAAGTGGGTCGCCCTCAGTGCAGCAGCGCCTTGTCAAGAGCGGCACGCAGGCGCGTGGCGTCCAGGTGGATCCAGCGGGCGCACACGTGCTGGTCGGGTCGCAGCAGGTAGGCCGCGCCGGCGGACTTCATGCCGTAGCGCTGGCGCAGGCGGCCCGCCGCGTCGGGCAGCGCCAGGTCGGCGCCGGCCACCGGGCCGGCCGAGCCCACGGCAATCACCTTCAGCGGCATGCCGCGTTCCCGGGCCTGATCGATGGCCTCGCGCACCTGCGCCGGCAGCCCTTCGCCGCCCGTGGCGCACAGCAGCGTGAAGCCTGGCCCCACGTGGTCCAGCAGGTGCTCGTCGGGGCCCAGCCGCACGTTCTGCGGCGGCGCGCCATGGGCGGGGCCGGTGCGGAACAGCAAGTTGTCGTCGCCGCTGGCGTTCAGCGCGGAGCCGCTGTATTCATGCGGCCGCGATGTGCGCCAGTGGTAGAGCGGGCGAACGAACTCCTGCGTGAGCGAGAGCGACAGCACCGCATCGCGCAGCAGCCGAAAGCCCCGGGTGGGCGGCGCCATGAAGCGCGTGCTCTTGCCCGACTCGGCGATGATCTCGCGGGCTGCGCCCACGCGTTCGGCGCTGTAGTTGGCCATGAATTGGTCGTCCGCCTGGCCGCGCGCCACCATGGCCAGGTGCCAGGCCACGGCCTGGGCGTCCTGGAAGGCGGTGTTGGCGCCGCGCACGCCGAAGATGGGCAACAGGTGCGCCGCGTCGCCGGCGAACACGATCCGGCCGTGCACGTAATCAGGCAGCGTGAGCGTGCGCGCCGAGTACACCGAGCTCCAGTCCATCTCCCAGGCGATGCCCGGGTGGCCGACCATGGCGAGCGTGGCGTCGATGCGCTGGCGCAGCGACTCGGGATCCAGCGCCTGCTCGGGCGTCTCGCCTTCGGGCAGTTGGTAGTCCACGCGCCAGATGCCGTGCGGTTCGCGGTGCACCAGCACGGTGTTGCCGGGGTTCCAGTCGGGGTCGAAGAAGGCCAGGCGTTCGGTGGGCAGGGGCAGGTCGCAGCGGATGTCGGCGATGACGAAATAGCCCTCGTAGGACGCGCCTTCCATCTGCAGGTTCAGCGCCGAGCGGATGGCCGAGCGGCCCCCGTCGGCGGCCACCACCCAGTCGGCTTCCAGGGTGTAGGGGCCCTCGGGCGTGTCCACAGCCAGCCGCACGTGCGTGGGATGCTGCTCAAAGGATGTGACCTTGTTGCCCCAGCGGAAGTCGACCAGGGGCTCGCGCTCGCAGGCCTCCAGCAGGTATTCCTCCAGGTACTGCTGCTGCAGGTTGATCATGGGGAAGAAGCGGTCGTCCTCTTCGTGCGGCGCCTCCATGCGGAACACGCGCTGGCCGCGGTAGTAGGAGTTGCCGCAGCGCCAGGGCAGGCCCGCGGCGGTGACGCGGTCTGCCACGCCCACGTCCTGCAGGATCTCCATGCTGCGCCGCGTGAACACGATGGCGCGGCTGCCCTGCGAGACCTGCAGTTCCGACTCGAGCACCACGCTGGCCACGCCCAGCCGGGCGAGCTTGAGCGCGGCCACCATGCCGGCCGGGCCGGAGCCGACGATCACCACAGGCTTGCGCTGCTGCGGCGGGTGGGCGCTGGGCACCCAGGCCGGGTGCACCCGATAGTCGTAGTAGATGGAGGGACGGGGTTGGGAGCTGGGTTGATGCATGCCTGTGTTCTTCGGTCGATTCAATCGGGGGGTCAGTCTTCGGCGGTTTCGGAGCCGCTGCTGCGGGCCTCGTCGATCAGTCGATCGAAGAGGCTGCCCAGCAGCTTTTGTTCGGCGGCGCTCAGGCAGCCGAAGATTTCCTGGTTGCGCCGTTCGACCAGGTCCATGATGCGCATGAACGCCTTTTTGCCCGGGGCCGTGAGGCTCAGCGTCACGCCCCGGCCGTCGGTGGCGCTCGAGGTCTTGCGCACCAGGCCTTGGTCGACCAGCCACTGCGCCGCGCGGCTGGCCTGGGCCTTGTTCAGGTTGGCCATCTGCGCCAGCGCATTGACCGACAGCGGCCCGAACGCGCCGATGGCGCTGAGGCTGCGGCCATCGGCCAGCGACAGGCCGGTCTCCAGCGGGTAGCGCCGCTGGCTTTCCAGGTCGGTGAGCTTGTGCAGCAGGTGCATGCGGTAGGTGAGCATGCGCCCCAGGTCCACGGGCGCGGCGATTTTGCGGTCGGTCATGGCAGGTTCATTCAACGCGGATGTTGCTGCTGCGGATCACCTGGCTCCACTTGCTGCGCTCCTGCGCGGCAAAGCTGGCCATCTCGGCCGGCGTGCTGGGTGTGGCCTCCAGGCCCAGCACCTGCAGCCGCGCCTTCACGGCCGTGGTGTCCAGGGCCTTGAGGAGCGCGTCGTTGACCTTGGCAACCACATCCGCAGGCGTGCCTGCCGGCATCACCAGGCCCTGCCATGCATAAGCCTCAAAACCCTTGAGCCCCTGCTCGGCGAAGGTCGGGATGGTCTCGAAGTTCTTCACCCGCCGGGGGCTGGCGATGCCGATGGCGCGCAGCTTGCCGCTGGCGATGAACTGCTGGCCGCTGGCCGTGTCCACGAACATGAATGGCACCTGGCCGGCCACCACGTCCTGCACCGCGGGCGCCGCGCCGCGGTAGGGCACGTGGGTCATCTTGGCCCCCACCAGGCCGCGGAAAAGCTCAGTGGTCAGGTGGTGGGGGCTGCCAGCGCCGGGGGTGGCGTAATTGGCGCCTTCCTGGCTCTTGAGCCAGGCCACGAAGCTCTTGTGGTCCTGGGCCGGCACGGCCGGGTTCACCACCAGGATCATGGGAAAGCGCACGGTCAGTCCGACCGGCGCAAAGTCCTTTTCGGCGTTGTAGCTGATCTTGGCGTAGAGGAAGGGGTTGGCGGCAAGCGTGGCCGTGTCGGCCGACATCAGCACATGCCCGTCGGGCTTGGAGCGGGCCACGTATTCGGCGCCGATCATGGTGGCTGCGCCAGGCTTGTTGTTGATGATGATGGGCTGGCCCAGCGTGGTGCCCATGGCCTGGCCCAGGGTGCGCGCCACCAGGTCGGTGCCGCCGCCGGCGGGGTAGGGCACCACCCATTCGATGGGCTTGTTCGGGAAAGCTTGCGCCTGGGCGCCCAGGGCGGCCAGGGCCAGGGCCGCGGCCGCGGCCGCGAGGGCGCGGCGGGTCAATGCGGGTTGAATGTGCATGGTTGTGTCTCCTCCGGTGTGCACTTGTGAATGCCCGGGCTGGCAGTCCGCCCGGGTCGGCTGGAGACGCAGTCTAAGTCGATTTGGTTGCGTGCGCAACCAAATGATTTGCAGTTTTCTGATGGCCTGCTGTTGAGCTCAGGCCAGTCGGCGCCGGCCCAGTCGCAGCCGGTGTGCTGGCCACCTGGGCCACGGCCGAGGTCTGCCGCGGTGGGTGGGCTCAGGCGCGCACGTCGGCCACGGGCTCGCGGCCGTAGTCCGGCCGGTCCAGGAAGGCCAGCAGCCGCTGCGCTGAATCGTGCGGCGTGCTCAGCTGTCCCTGGGCGTGCAGGGCTTCAAAGCCTGCGCGATCGGGAAACTGCGCGCCGTCGGCGCTGCGAAGCTGGCGCTGCATGTCGGTGGCAATCACGCCGGGCGCCACCGAGCACACCCGTGCGCCGCGGGGCTGCCGTGCCTCGTCCAGCGCCAGGCAGCGCGTGAAGTGGTCCATGCCGGCCTTGGCCGCGCAATAGGCCGATTGCGATGTCATGGGCCGGCGGCCCAGGCCCGAGGAAATGTTCATCACCTGCCGCTCTGCCGCCCAGCCGGCCGTGGCGCCCAGGAAGGCTGCGCACAGCTGCATGGGTGTCTCCAGGCCCACGCGCAGTGCGCGCGCCAGGTCGTCGGCATCGGCATCGCGCAGCGGCACGATGGCCGGGATCAGCCCGGCGTTGTTGATGAGCACCACGCGCTGCCAGGGCGCGGGCGCCTGGCTGTGCAGCCACGCCTGGAGCTGTCGGCTCACGACCGCGCCCTCGGCCAGGTCGGCCTGCCACTCGGTCAGCGGTGCTCCGGCAGCGTGCGCCGCATCGGCCAGGCCCTCGGCCAGGGACCGCGAGATGCCCAGCAGCAAGCGGTCAGGCGCCAGCAACTGCTCGGCCATGGCCCGGCCCATGCCGCGGGAGTGGCCGGTGAGGATGAAGAGTTCGCGGGGTGGGGTCATGGGGTGTGTCTCCAGAAACAGGGTGCGTCCAGTGGAATGCATGAGCGCGGGGCGCGGTGAACACCGTTGATCGCAAGGGTGGTCGCGTGGCGCAGCGGGACCCGCGTGCGGCGACGCAGGGGGTGGCATGAGGCGACTTGATGCTGCGCGATGCGGCGGCAGTGTGCTGCGTCGATCCGTCGATCCGTTGCTGCGTTGATGGCTGCATGCGTCGGCGTTGCGGGGTGCCAGGCGCGGCGTGGTGCGTGCCTGCAGTGCGCCGCGGCTCAGAAGCCTGCCGCCTGCGCAAAGCGCATCGGCTGGCCGCTGGCGGGGTGGGTGAAGGCGAGTTCGCGCGCATGCAGCAGCAGGCGCGCTGAAGGGGGTGCATCGGGCGCGTAGAGTTCATCGCCCACGATGGGGTGGCCCAGCGCCAGCAGGTGGACGCGCAACTGGTGGGTGCGGCCCGTCACGGGCTCGAGCAGCAGCCGGCTGTGCGCGCCCTCGCGCCCCAGGAGCTGCCAGCGGGTGAGGCTGGGTTTGCCTCGCTCGGGGTCCACCTTTTGCCGGGGGCGCTGTGGCCAGTCGGCGCCCAGCGGCAGGTCGATCTCCTGCCAGGCGCCCGGCTCGCACGGCGGGTGGCCGTGCACCACGGCCTCGTAGCGCTTGTGCACCTGGCGCGCGATGAAGGCCTGCCCCAGGTCGCGCTGCACCTGCAGGCTGCGCGCCATGAGCATGAGCCCGGAAGTGGCCATGTCCAGGCGGTGCACGATGAGCGCATCGCCCACGTGGGCCTGCACCCGGGCGCTCAGGCAATCGGCCTTGTCGGGGCCGCGGCCGGGCACGGCCAGCAGCCCCGCTGGCTTGGCCACGACGAGCAGGTGCTCGTCCAGGTGCAGCCAGTGCAGTGCCGGATCGGCCATGCGTGTGCCTGCGGCCGCCTCAGCGCTCGCCGCGGCGGCGGGCCTGGTTCACGTCGAGCGCGCTCACCTCGCCGGCCTGGTTGCCCCAGCTGGAGCGGATGTGGGTGAGCACGCTGGCGATCTCCTTGTCGCTGAGGTCCATCACGAAGGGCGGCATGCCATAGGGCCTGGGGTTGCCCGCGGTGGCCGGCGGGTAGCCGCCGTGCAGCACCACCTGCACCAGGTTGGCGGGCGAGCCGAGGGTGACGGCGCGGTTGCCGGCCAGCGGCGCATAGGCGCTGTCCACGCCTTCGCCGCGTTCGCCATGGCACTGGGCGCAGTGGGTGCCATAGAGCCTGGCGCCGTCTTCCGAGGGCCGGGGCAGGCTCCTGCGCTCGCTGCGCGGCGCCTGCTCGGGCAGGGCCTTGAGGAACGTGGCCATGGCGCGCAGGTCGCCGTCGCTCAGGTGCTGGGTGCTGTGCAGCACCACCTCGGCCATGGGACCCTGCACCGTGCCGCTGGGGGACGTGCCATCGCGCAGCAGCGCCAGCACATGTTCGGTGGGCCACCGGCTCACGCCGGCCTCGGCCGGCGAGTTGAGCGAGGGTGCATACCAGTTCTGCATGGGAATCAGGCCCCCGGCCAGGTCCAGCGGGCTGCTGCCTCCCAGGGCATTGCGAGAGGCGTGGCAGGCCGCGCAGTGGCCCAGGCCGCGCACCAGGTAGGCGCCGCGATTCCAGTGCGCATCCTGCGCTGCATCAGGCTCGAATCCGGCGGGCCGGAAGTACAGTGCGCGCCAGACCGCCAGGGCCGCCTGCGTGCTGTAGGGCCAGCGCAGTTCGTGCGGGCGGTTGGGCTGGGCCGCGGGCGGCAGGCTTTGCAGGTAGGCAAAGATCGCGTCCGAGTCTTCGCGGCTGACCTGGGTGTAGTTCGGGTACGGAAAGGCTGGGTAGAGCAGCCGTCCGTCCCAGGAGCGGCCGTGGTGCATGGCGCGCCAGAAGTCGCGCGCGCTCCAGCCGCCCAGCCCGTGCTGGCGGTCGGGCGTGAGGTTGCTGGCGTACACGGTGCCGAAGGGGGTGTCCAGGCCCAGGCCGCCGGCGTAGGGCGTACCGCCCCGCTCGGTGTGGCAGGCCATGCAGTTGCCAGCCTGGGCGAGGTAGGCGCCACGCTCGACCAGGCCCGCATCCTGAAGGGCAGGCCGGGTGTCGGTGATGCCGCCTTCGCCTCGCAGGTTCAGCCAGGCCACCAGCAGCGTTGCCAGGACGGCCAGCGCCAGGCCCCAGGCCAGGACGCGCAGCCAGGCGGGGCGGGAGGACCGAGCGGTTGGCCAACGCGTTTGTGCACGGTTGTGTGCGTTCATGAGCGGCCTCCGGCCAGGGCCCGGGGTGCGGCAGCGGCCTTCGCTCCCGCAGCGCCTGGCAGGGGCGCGCTGCCGCATGCGGGCACGCCCGCCGGCCGGGCCATGGCCGGGGCTGGCCGGCTGTCGGCGGGCACGGGCTGGCTGGCCAGCCAGGAGGACACCGCTTCGATGTCCTGCGGCTCCATGCGCAGCGCGACCTGGGCCATGCAGTCCGGCGCGTGGGCGCGGCGCTTGCCGCTTTTCCAGGCGCCCAGCTGCGCGTTCAGGTAATCGCGTGGCAGGCCCACGAGGCCGGGCACGTTGGGCAGCACGCCGGTCATGCGCTGGCCATGGCACTGCACGCAGGCCGGCAGTTGCCGCGTGGTGTCGCCCTGCATCACCAGCACCCGGCCGCGCTCGATCACCTCGCGGGAAGCCGCCGTGGCCAGGGGCGGCGGGTAGGGCAGGTCGAGCGCTGCGAAATACTGTGCGATCTCAAAAAGGTAGGCATCGCTCAGCGGCGTGATCATCTGTGTCATCAGGCCGTAGTGGCGCCTGCCATCGCGAAAGTGCAGCAGCTGGTTGTAGAGGTAGCCCGCGGGCTTGCCCGCCAGGCGCGGGTAATAGCCGTCGGGTGCCGCCCGGCCTTCGGCGCCGTGGCAGTGCGTGCAGGCCAGGCTGCGCTGGGCCATGCTGTCCTCGAAGGGGCGGCTCGCTTGGGCGCTGGCCAGGAGCGGCGCCGCCAGAAGAGGCGCCGCCAGAAGAGGCGCCGCCAGAAGAGGCGCCGCCAGCAGCGCGGTGGCCAGCCAGCGCTGAAGGTGGCGCGCGGTGTTCGGTGGCTTCATGGTGGGGGTGATTCAAGTGGGTGCGGCCAGGACCACGTCGCATTCGGGCAGGGCCACACAGGGCAGGATGTAGCCCTCGGCCTTTTCCTCGGCGCTCAGGCCCGGCCATTCGATGCGGTAGCGCACGCGCCCGCTGGCCAGCCGTCGCATGCAGACGCGGCAGGTCCCGTTGCGGCAGGCGCTGTCGAGCTCGACCCCGGCCGCCAGGGCCGAGGCCAGCAGGGTCTGGTGGGCAGGGGCGGCGATCGCAGCGCCGCCCGGGACGAGCTGCAGCGCGTGGCTGTGGCCTGCACCAGAGGCTGGCAGGTCCGCGCCGGCTTCCGTGGGATCGCTGGGCATGGGGCTGGAATTTACCCCAAGCCTGCGTCAGCCAGCGGGTGCAGCGCCTGCGGGCCGCGGGGCCGGTGCGCTGCGCTCCTTGGCTGGCTGGCACGCCACGCGATTGAGGCGACAATCCCGCTTCCTCCCTCTCCAGAACTCCCCCTGAATGTCCAGCTATTCCGTTCGTCCCGCCACCGTGCGGGACGCTAAAGCCATTGCCCGCGTCCATGCCACCACGGCCCAGGCCGCCTACCGCGACCTGTTTGCCCAGGAGTCCCTGGCCGGCCCATCCATGGAGCAGCGCCAGGCCCACTGGCGCGAGGCCATTGAATACAGCGAACCCCAGGTGCAGGTGGCCATCCGTGACGAGGAGATGGTCGGCTTCGTCGGCTTCGACCGTTCGCGCGACAAGGGCACTCCTTCGACCACGGGCGAGATCTGGGCCCTGTACGTGCTGCCCGAGCACTGGAGCCACGGCGCCGGCACCGCCCTCTGGGATGCCGCCAACGACGGGCTCAAGGAAGAGGGCTGCACCAAGGTCACTGTCTGGGTGCCGGTGCGCAACGAACGCGCGCTGCAGTTCTTCGAGCACATCGGCTTCAAGCGCGAGATGACCACGCTCAAGACCGTGAGCGTGGGCCAGATGAAGATCGAGGAAGTGCGGCTCAAGCGCGAGCTGGTCTAGTCCCCCGCAGCCGCCATGGCCAGCAGCCTGCTTGCGCTCATCGACGACATCGCCACGGTGCTGGACGATGTCTCGCTGCTGACCAAGGTGGCGGCCAAGAAGACCGCAGGCGTGCTGGGCGACGACCTCGCGCTCAACGCGCAGCAGGTCTCAGGTGTGGAGGCCGACCGCGAACTGCCCGTGGTCTGGGCCGTGGCCCGGGGCTCGGCGCTGAACAAGGCCATCCTGGTGCCGGCCGCACTGGCGATCAGCCAGTGGCTGCCCTGGGCCGTGACGCCGCTGCTGATGGCCGGCGGCCTCTTCCTGTGCTTCGAGGGCTTTGAAAAGCTCGCCCACCGTTTCCTGCACAGCCCCGCCGAGCGAGAGGCCGAGCACCAGGCCCTGCTGGCGGCGCTGCAGCAGCCGCAGGTGAACCTGGCCGACTTCGAGCGCGAGCGCATCCGCGGCGCCATCCGCACCGATTTCATTCTTTCGGCCGAGATCATCACCATCGCGCTGGGCACGGTCCAGGACGAGACTTTCGCCCTGCGGGTGGCGGTGCTGGTCGGCATCGCGGCGCTCATGACCGTGGGCGTCTACGGGCTGGTGGCGGCCATCGTCAAGCTCGATGACGCGGGCCTGCACCTGAACCGGCGCAGCGGCCCGGGCGCCTGGGCCGGGCTGCAGCGGCGCCTGGGCGCGCTGCTGCTGTGGCTGGCGCCCGGCCTGATGAAATTTCTCTCGGTGGCCGGCACGGCCGCCATGTTCCTGGTGGGCGGCGGCATCATGGTGCACGGCCTGC
>CAYVGD010000086.1:0-9783 GCA_964450095.1 uncultured Polaromonas sp. | reverse complement strand
TGCCGTGCGCCTCGGCCATGAAAGCCGCGCCCCCTTCCTGCCGGCAGGTGATGAAGCGGATGTGGTCCTGGCGCGCATGCAGGCCATCGAGCACGGCCAGGTAGCTTTCGCCCGGCACGCCAAAGGCATGCGTCACGCCCTGTGCGACCAGGCAATCGACAAGCAGATGTCCCGCGGGCTGCGCGGTCGGAAGGGGGCCGGTGGTGTTCATGCGACAGATTTTGCCGCCCGCGTCCCGCCACGGCAGAGCCGGGCCCCTGGGACAATCCCTGCATGACCGTGATCGCCGGCATCGACTTCGCGGCGCCTTCGCACGAGGTGGCGCCACGGCTCATCGGCGCCCTGCTGCTGGTCGATGGCGTGGGCGGCCTCATCGTGGAGACCGAAGCCTACGACCAGGCCGATCCGGCCTCGCACACCTATGCGGGCCGCACGCTGCGCAACGCCTCCATGTTCGGTGCGCCCGGGCATGCGTATGTGTACCGCTCCTACGGCATCCACTGGTGCCTGAATTTCGTGTGCCGAGACGCAGGCCACGGCGCCGGCGTGCTCATCCGGGCCCTGGCGCCGACGCAGGGACTGGCGCAGATGTGCCAGCGGCGCGGCGTGCACGAAGCGCGCCTGCTGTGCGCCGGCCCCGGACGCCTGGCCCAGGCGCTGGGCATCACGGGCGCGCTGGACGGCCGCCCGCTTGATGCTCCCCCGTTCACGCTGCAGGCACCCCAGGAAGAGCCGCCGCTGGCGTGCGGCCCGCGCATCGGCATTTCCAAGGCAGCCGAGGTGCCCTGGCGCTTTGGCTGGGCAGGGTCGCCCAGTCTGAGCCGGCCTTTCAGGAAACTGTAAATCCGCAGCGTGGCGATGACGGCCCAGCGCTCAAGCGCTGGCCAAGGAACGGCGGCCCACGCTCCTCACGCGGAAAGCGCTCAGGATCAGCAGCGCCTGCACCACCGCCAGCCCCAGCAGCACGCCCCGGTACTGGCCATGGTCCATGAGCAGGCCAAAGACCAGCGGCGTGACCGCCTGCCCCACATCGAGGCCGCCGTACACCACACCGTACACCCGGCCCGTGGCGCCCGCGGGGGTGGACTGCTTGACCAGCAGGTCGCGCGAAGGCCCGGCCGTCCCTGATGCAAAACCCATGATGCCGAACAACACCGGCACCATGGCCGCCGGCACCGGCATGAGAGCCAGGTACACCGCCACGCAGGCCGCGAAACTGAAGGCCGCAGCCACCACCTTGTCACAGCGCGAAGGGTCGCGCACCAGAAAGCCGCCCAGCACCATGCCGCCTGCGCTGCCGCACATGTAGACGGTCAGGCACAGCGCCACGGTGGCCAGGGGCACGCTGTGCAATTCCCGGGTGGCCGCCGGCGCAAAGGCCTGCACCACGCCGAGCACCATGGCGAACATGAAGAAAAAGCCAAAACACATCCAGACCGCCGGCGCCCTCAGGAAGGCCAGGCTGCCGCCCTCCTGCTTCTTGGCGGCGCTGCGCTGGGGCGACACCGCCAGGCTGCGGTGGTTCAGCAGCAGCACCAGCAACACCGCAAGCGCCACCAGGCCGCCGGCCGCCAGGGCCGCCCGCCAGGAATGGGCCAGGGTGATCGCCGTCATCAGCACCGGCGCGGCCGCCCAGCCGAGCGTGCCGGTGATGCCATGCGCGCTGTAGGCATGGCCCAGGCGCGGGCTGCTCACCTTGTGGTTGAGCAAGGTGTAGTCCACCGGGTGGAACACCCCGTTGCCCACGCCGGCCAGCGCCGCAAAGGCGGCCAGCATCCAGTACGACGTGGACAGCGCATAGCCTGCGCAGGCCGCCGCGATGCAGGCCAAGCCCGCGTAGAGCACCGGCCGCGGGCCAAAGCGGTCGACCAAAAAGCCCGACAGCGCCTGCACCGCGCAGGAGACCACGAAGAACACCGTGAGCACGAAGCCCAGCTGCGCGTAGCTGACCGCGAATTCGTCCTTGAGCCAGGGAAAAAGCGGCGGCAGCAGCAGCTGGCTGAAGTGACTGACCATGTGGGCCAGGCCCACCAGGCCGATGAGGCCGGCATCCTGCCGCCAGGGCACGGCAGCGGCAGTGGGGGTGGCGCCGAGGGCGCGGCTTGTGGTGCTCATGCGCCTTATCGTAGTATCGGGACAGCATTTCCGAAACACGCAAAAACGTCAGCTTTTTGCTTTTTCCGGCCAACCCTGCGCCACCCCCGCCATGCCCAGAACCACGCGCCGGCCCACCCCCCTGGGTGACATGGCCCGCTTCACGCCCTCGGCCCAGCGGCCCGTGCGGGTGCGTGCGCGCAGCATGGCCTCGGACACCCACTTCGAACCGCACGAGCACGCCTGGGCGCAGCTGGCCTACTGCGCCAGCGGCCTCGTGCAGGTGACGGCCGCCGCCAGCCGGGAAAGCGGCGACGAGGTGACCTACATCGTGCCGCCCTCGCGGGCCGTGTGGATCGCCCCAGGGGCGCGGCACCACGTCAGCGTGATCGAGGCGGCCGAGCTGCGCACGCTCTACATTGCAGCGCAGGCCCTGCCGGGCGACTGGCGGGAGGGCCGCATGCTGCGTGTGTCGCCGCTGCTGCGGGAGCTCATCGTGGCGCTCGAGCCTTTGTCGCAGGCGCGCACGGGCTGCGCGCGCGAGCAGTGGCTGATGCATCTGGTGCTCGACGAGCTGGTGCAGGCCGACACCCAGGCACTGGGCGTGCCCATGCCGCATGCGCTGCAGGGCGACAAGCGGCTGCGCGCCCTGTGCGAGGCGGTGCTGCGCGATCCCACCCGCCAAGCCACGCTGGCCACCTGGGCCGCCGAGGCGGGCGCCAGCGAGCGCACCGCGGCGCGCCTCTTTCGCGACGAACTGGGCATGAGCTACCAGCAGTGGCGCCAGCAGGCATTGCTCGCCCATGCGCTGCCCATGCTCGCCCGCGGCATGGCGGTGGGCCAGGTGGCCGCGCTCAGCGGCTACGCCAGCGACAGCGCCTTCTCGGCCATGTTCAAGGCTGCCATGGGCCAGCCGCCCAGCCATTTCCAGCGGCGTGCCGCAGCGCAGGCGGGGAGCACATGAAAAGACCCTCTCCGGCTGGCCACCTGCTCACGCCCCGGGGGTGCATGCTGGTGCCGGGCTGGGCGTGCCTGCTGGTGCTGGCCGCGGGTGCGACACCGGCACAAGCCGACAACAGCGCACCGCTGGTGGCCCTTCAGCAGGCGCGTGCGCGCGGCTGCGAAGGCCGGCCCGGCCAGCCGGCGCCGCTCAAGGCGGAGGCCCGGCTCATGCGCGCGGCCGAGCGGCTGAGCCGAGGCGAGCCGCTGCAGGCGGCCATGGGCGCCGAAGGCTACCGGGCACAGCGCGCCAGCGCCGTGGCCTTGCGCGGCCACCCGGGCGTGCAGGGCCTGGCGCGGGGCCTGGGCCAGCATGCCTGCACCGCGCTGCTCGATGCGGCGTGGCAGCAGGTGGGCTTCCACCAGCGGGGCGACGCGGGCTGGGTGATCCTGGCGGCGCCGTTTTCACCACCGCGGCCCGAGGACGAGGCGCAAACCCGCGCCGAGATGCTGCAACTGGTCAACCAGGCGCGCAGCCAGGCACGGCACTGCGGCACACAGGCTTTTGACAGCGCCGGGCCCGTGCAGCTGAACGGCCAGCTTCACCGCGCCGCAGCGGCGCATGCCGCCGACATGGCCGAGCACAGCTACTTCAGCCACACCGGCCGGGACGGCAGCCAGATCGGCGACCGCGCCAGTCGCGCGGGCTACGCGTGGCGGCGCATTGGAGAGAACCTTGCGGCCGGGCAGACCACCGCCGCCGCCGCCGTTCAGGGCTGGCTCGCCAGCCCCAGCCACTGCGCCAACCTCATGCAGCCGGTCTTCACCGAAATGGGCCTGGCCTACGCGGTGAACCCGCAAAGCCGCGAGGGCATCTACTGGGTGCAGGTACTGGGCACGCCGCGCTGAAGTGAAGGCGGCCGAACCGCGCACTGGCGGCTCGCTGGCTGCATGCTGGCTGCATGCTGGCGGCTCGCTGGCTGACCAGTGACCGCGCGCCTGCAGCCCACCGGCAGCGCCAGGACCGGGCACGGGGGCCAGGCACCGGTCAAGCACCGCTCATGCCCAGGCCCCGCCCAGGTCAAGCGCAGATTCCTCCCCGCCGTGTGTGCTCGTGCTTGGCCACGCGTGATGCTGGTGCCGTGGCGAGCTCGGCCGCTTGCAGTGGCCTGCCAGTGGCTGCCGTCTGACAGCCGGGCGTAGCAGACGGGCTTAAGGTCCTGCAGGAGCATCAGCAGGGCGGGCCATGGAATACAAGGATTACTACAAGATCATGGGTGTGGCGCGCCAGGCCAGCGCCGAGGACATCAAGCGCGCGCACCGCAAGCTTGCGCGGCAATACCACCCGGACGTGAGCAAGGAGCCCGGCGCAGAGGCGAAGTTCAAGGAACTCACCGAAGCCTACGAGGTGCTGCGCGACCCCGAAAAGCGCGCCGCCTACGACCGGCTCGGCGAAAGGTGGCGGACCGGGCAGGATTTCAGGCCACCGCCCGGCTGGAACGCAGGCCAGGAGGCCCCGGGGCGGGACTTCGACTGGCGCTTTCGCCAGAGCAGCGGCCGCGGACAGGAAGACAGCGGCGAGTTCAGCGACTTCTTCGACGCGCTCTTCGGCCGCAGCTTCCAGGGTGCGGGCTTTGCCAGCGGCCGCAGGGCCTCGGCGCCGCACCGGCGGGCAGGGTTCGGCCAGCCCGGCGAGGACCACCACGCCAAGATCCTGATCGAGCTGCAGGACGCCTACACGGGCGCCACGCGCAGCGTGCGGCTTCAGACGCAGGAGCTGCAGGCCGATGGCCAGCTGCGGGAGCACGAGGTCAGCTTCGAGGTGCCGCGTGGCATCCGCCCTGGCCAGCGCATCCGGCTGGCTGGCCAGGGCGGCGAAGGCACAGGCGACGGCCCACGGGGCGACCTGTACCTGGAGGTCGAGTTCAAGCCGCCTGCACCAGGCGAGCCGGCCTGGCGGGTGGACAAGCACGACGTCTACCTGGACCTGCCGATCGCGCCCTGGGAGGCGGCGCTGGGCGCCACGGTGCAGGCCCCCACACCCACCGGCTGGGTGGAGCTGAACATCGCGCCCAATTCACCGCCGGGCCGCAAGCTCAGGCTCAAGGGGCGGGGCTTGCCGGCGGCCCCGCCGGGCGACTTTTATTTCGTGCTCCAGGTGTGCACCCCGCCTGCACACACCCAGGCCGAGCAGGCGGCCTACCGCGAACTCGCGGCACGCTTTCCTTCCTACGAAGCGCGGGGCCTCTGGCGCAAGGCCTGAAGGTGAGAGGCTCACGGGGCACCGGGCAGGGGAAACGGTCCCAGAGGATCGGCCGCCCGCCTGAGCGCAGCCTGCGCTGAGGTGCTGAGGTGCTGAGGTGCTGAGATGCGAGATGCGAGATGCGAGATGCGAGATGCGAGATGCGAGATGCGAGATGCGAGGTGCGAGGTGCGAGGTGCGAGGTGCGAGGTGCGAGGTGCGAGGTGCGAGTTGCAGGGCTGCGGGGATGAGGCGCCGGCCTGAGCTTCATTCAGGGGGTTGAAGACGGGAAGCGCCCGCCGCCTGCCCGCGCTTCGCACGGCAGCGCCAGGCTTTTTCAAGTTCCACCACCGCCCACACCCCGACCGCGGCCAAACCACAGGCCAGCAGGTCGACCGGCGCCAGTGCCTCGGTCTTGAACAGCGCCTGCAGCGTGGGCACGTAGACCAGCGCCAACTGCAGCAGCGCACCCAGCAGCACCGCACCCAGCAACGGCCGGTTCGAACCCAGGCCCAGTTGCCACAGCGGCTGCGTCTCGGAACGGATGACCAATACATGGGCCAGTTGCAAGGTGGTCAGAGCCGTGAACACCAGGGTCTGCGCATAAGCCTGGCTGCGGCCCTGTGCGAGCGCCCAGGCCTGCAGGCCCAGGCAGAGCAATCCGATCAGCAGGCCCACCCCCAGCACGTGCTGCCACAGCCCGCGGGCGAAAAGGCTCTCCAAGGGCGGACGCGGGGGGCGCTGCATCACGCCCGGCTCTGCGCGCTCGGCCGCCAGCGCAAGACCGGGGAGCCCGTCGGTGACCAGGTTCACCCACAGGATGTGGATGGGCAGCAGCGGCAGCGGCAAGGCCAGCAGCGAGGCCAGAAGCAGGGTCCAGATCTCGCCGGAATTGCCGGTCATGGCGTAGCGCACGAACTTGCGCACGTTGTCGTAGATGCGCCGGCCCTCGCGCACAGCCCGCACGACACTGGCGAAGTTGTCGTCCAGCAGCACGAGGCTGGCGGCCTCGCGCGCCACGTCGGTGCCCTGCCGGCCCATGGCCACGCCGATGTCGGCACGCCGCAGGGCCGGCGCGTCGTTGACACCGTCGCCCGTCATGGCCACGAACTCGCCCAGCGACTGCAGCGCCGAGACGATGCGGATCTTCTGCGCCGGATCCACGCGCGCATAGACGTTGACCTCCCGCACGCGGCCCCGCAACTGCGCATCGTCCAGCTGGGCGAGCTCGGCGCCCGTGAGCACCGGCGCATCGGCCGCTGCCACCAGGCCCAGCCGAAGCGCGATCGCCCGGGCGGTGGCCGGGTGGTCGCCCGTGATCATGAGAGCGCGCATGCCTGCCTCCTGGCACTGCTGCACGGCGGCCAGCGCCTCCTCGCGTGGCGGATCCACCAGGCCCACCAGCCCCAGGAACTCCAGCTGCATCTCCAGCGACCGCGTGGTCTCGGCCAAGGGCAGTGCGGGCGGGAGCTCACGGCGGGCCACGGCCAGCACGCGCAGGCCCTGTTGCGCCAGTTGCCCCGCGCGGGCCAGCCACAGACCCGCATCCAAGCCGGGCGCGCTGCACAGCGGCAGCACGGCCTCGGGCGCGCCCTTCGTGTAGGCCACCAGGCCTGCGGGTGTGCGGTGCACCGTGCTCATGCGCTTGCGCTCGGAATCGAAGGGCAGCTCCGCCACCCGCGGCCAACGGCTGCGCTCGCGCGCCACGTCCAGGCCCGCGCCGGTGGCCAGCGCCAGCAGCGCCGTCTCCGTGGGATCGCCCCGCCAGGCGATCGGAGAAGCCTGACCGTCCGGCAGAGGCCCTGGCGCCGAAGGCCCGGGCGGCGGGCGCTCCCGCAGGCCCGCCAGCGGCGCACCGCCCGCTCCTGCACCGCCCGCTCCTGCGCCGTCCACGCCTGTGCCGCCCGCCCCTGCATTGCATGCGTCTGTAGGGCCCGTCACCGCCATGCCCACCACGGAGTTCTTCGTCTCCGCATCGCCCACTGCCGCGTCGGTCGACGCTTCAGGGCCAGATGCTGCAGCAGCGTCTGCATCGGTCGATGCCTTGCCCATCACCGAGTCATCCGCCACCGCGTCGTTGCACAGCGCCAGCGCACGCACCAGCTCCTCGGGCACTTCGACCCGGTCGGCCGCAACCGACGCCAGGTTTTCGGGGGGCAGCCAGGACAGCGCCTGGCTTTCGGGCCACACGCATTCAACGCGCATGCGGTTCTGCGTGAGCGTGCCGGTCTTGTCGGAGCAGATGGTGGTGACCGAGCCCAGAGTTTCGACGGCGGGCAGGCGCCTGACCAGCGCATTGACGCGCACCATCCGCCGGGCACCCAGGGCCAGCAGCACGGTGACCACGGCGGGCAGCGCCTCGGGGATCGCGGCCACCGCCAGGCTCACGGCCAGCAGCAGCATGGGCACGGGCGGCTCGCCGCGCAGCAGGCCAAGGCCGAAGATCAGCAGGCAGACCGCCAGCACGGCCACCGACAGCCTGCGCCCGAAACCGGCCAGCCGGATCTGCAGCGGCGTGCTGCGGTCCTCGCCATGGGCCAGCAGCCGCGCGATGCGGCCCAGTTCGGTGGCGCTGCCCGTGGCGACCACCACGCCACGCGCGCGGCCGTGGGTGGCGCTGGTGCCCTTGTAGGCCATGTTGATGCGGTCGCCGAGGGCCTGCGCGGCATCGGTAAGCGCTGCCGGGTGCTTGGCCACCGTGACCGACTCGCCGGTGAGCGCCGACTCATCCACCTGGAGTTGCTGCACCTCAAAAAGCCGCAGGTCGGCCGGCACCTGGGCACCGGCCTCCAGCAGCACCACGTCACCCGGGACCAACTGGTACGCGCCCACGTCTTGGATGCGGCCGGCTCGCAGCACGGTGGCGCGGGCAGCAGCCAGCTGGCGCAGCGCCGCCAGCGCTTGGTCGGCGCGCCAGGCCTGTGTGATGCCGATGGCCGCATTGAGCAGCACGATGCCGAGGATCACCCAGGCATCCAGCGGGTCACCGAGCAGGGCCGACACCCCGGCGGCAGCGAGCAGGATCCACACCATGAGCTCGCGCGACTGCTCGCGCAACAGCGGCCAGAGGCCGCGCTGGCGCGATGCGGGCAGCGCGTTGGGCCCGTGCTCGAGCGCCAGGCGCGAGACCTCGTGCTCGGCCAGCCCATGCGCCAGTGTGACGCGGTGGGCATCGGCCACCTCCTGGGCCTCGCGCAGGTGCCAGTCGCCCAGGCCGGACGGAGTGGCAGCGGGTGGGCGCGAAGTGGACGCCGGCGCGGCGGTGGAGGGGGAAGAGCTCGGGGAGGCAGGCGTCATGTCGGCAAGGCCCGCTGGGCCCTGCCTTCGATTGCAACCGGTCCGGCGAGCTCAGCCTGTCGGCCGACTTCGCCTGTGGCGGCCGCACGCTCCAGCGCAGGCCGCGCGTGGGGAGGCAGCGCTCCGGCTGGCGCCCGCCCTGCCCCGCCGGTGGGTTCAGGCGGCCTGGGGCGCTGCGGCGTCCTGGCGCAGGCCGAAATTGAACACCCCAGGTTCACGGATCGGGTCCACGCCCACCGTGATGATGCTCTTGGGTGCAAAGCGCCCCTCCAGCAGCAGCTTGGACAGCGGGTTCTCGATGCGTTGCTGGATCGCGCGCTTGAGCGGCCGGGCACCGAACACCGGGTCGAAGCCCACCTTGGCCAATTCCGCGATGGCAGGCTCCGAAACCTCCAGCAGCAGGTCCAGCTTCTCCAGGCGCTTGAGCAGCACCTGCAGCTGGATGCGGGCAATCGATTCGATGTTCTTGGCGTCCAGCCCGTGGAACACCACGGTCTCGTCGATGCGGTTGAGGAACTCAGGCCTGAAGTGGTTCCGGAGCTCGTCCATCACGGCCTCCTTGATCTGCTCGCCCGAGCGGCCGACCATCGCCTGGATGATCGGCGAGCCGATGTTGGAGGTCATCACGATCACCGTGTTTTTGAAGTCCACGGTGCGGCCCTGCCCGTCGGTCAGCCGCCCGTCGTCCAGCACCTGAAGCAGCACGTTGAACACGTCCGGGTGCGCTTTCTCGATCTCGTCGAGCAGCAGCACCGAGTACGGCTTCCTGCGCACGGCCTCGGTCAGGTAGCCGCCCTCCTCGTAGCCCACGTAGCCCGGAGGCGCACCGATGAGGCGGGCCACCGAATGCTTTTCCATGAACTCGCTCATGTCGATGCGGATCAGGTGTTCCTCGCTGTCGAACAGGAAGCTCGCGAGCGCCTTGCACAGCTCTGTCTTGCCCACGCCCGTGGGGCCGAGGAAGAGGAACGAGCCGGTGGGACGGTTCGGGTCCGACAGGCCCGAGCGCGAACGGCGGATGGCATGGGCCACGGCCGAGATGGCCTCCTCCTGGCCGACCACGCGCTGGTGCAGGCGGTCTTCCATCTGCAGCAGCTTGTCGCGCTCACCCTGCATCAGCTTGGACACCGGTATGCCGGTGGCGCGCGCCACCACCTCGGCGATCTCCTCGGAGCCCACCTGCGTGCGCAGCAGCTTCGGCGCCTGGCCGG
>CAYVGD010000085.1:0-9804 GCA_964450095.1 uncultured Polaromonas sp. | reverse complement strand
TTTGAAATAGCTCCTGTAAGGCGAATAAGGCTGCCAGGTGCCGGTGTAGGTGGCTTCCTTCCTGCTCAACGAAAAGCGCAGCGAGATCGCCAAGATCGAGATGAAGCAGCGCATCGCGGTGCTGCTGGTGCCCAACAAGGCCCTGGAGACGCCCAACTACCGCCTGGAACGCCTCAAGCACGACGACCCGCGCCTGGACAACATCGCCGCCAGCTACAAGATGGCCGAAGAGATCGAGGACCCGACCACCGTCACGCGCCGCAGCCAGGAAAAGCACAACAAGCAGGAACCCGTCATCAAGGGCGTGCTGCCTGATGCGCCAGCCCCCATCGTGCCGCCTGAGGCGCCCAAGGCGCCCCGCCCAGAGGCAGCGCGCGCGCCTGCCCCCGCACCGGTGGCCGCGCCCGTTCCGCCACCCGCAGCGGAAAAAGGTTTCTTCTCCTGGCTCAAGGGCTTGTTCGGGGGCGCAGCCGCACCGGCCGCCACCCCCGCTGCCGCGCCAGCCGAAGAAAAGAAGGAAGAACGCAAGGAAGCACGCAGCGAACGCCAGGACCGCGGTGAACGCGGTGAGCGCAGTGAACGCGGTGGCCGGGGCCGCGGTGAGCGCGGTGGCCGAGGCCGCGGTGAGCGAGGTGGCGAGCGCGGTGACCGCACCGGCGAGCGCCCGGAGCGCAGCGAGGCTCAGGCCGAAGGCCGCGAATCCCGTGAACCGCGCGAGCCCCGCGAGGGCCGGCGCGAGCGCGGTGAACGGACTGAGCGTGGCGAGCGCGGTGAACGCAACGACCGCGGCGCCCGTGCAGAGCGTGGCGAGCGCCCGGGCAACGACGCGCAGAGCCCAGCCGAGGCACGCGAGCCCCGTGAACCTCGTGAACCCCGTGAACCCAGGGAACCGCGTGAACCCAGGGAACCGCGTGAAGGGCGCGGCCGGCGCGAGCGAGGTGAACGCGCAGAGCGTGGTGAACGCAGCGAGCGTGGCCCGCGCACCGAAGCCTTCGCCGCCGAAGCGTCCGCCGACGAGGTGAGCCAGCAGGAACTTGCAGCAGCCAACCTGGCCGCCATGGCGGCTGCCGCCTCCGGCGCCAGCACCGACGAAGCCCGCACCGAGGGCGAAGGCGGCAGCCGGCGTGAACGCGGCGACCGCCCCCGCCGCGGACGCGGTGAGCGCGGCGAACGCCCCGCAGCAGCGGCAGGAGAGACTGGATCCGCCGAAACCGGCGCGGAAGCGGCAGCCGCCGCCCCCGTCGCGTCGGTAACCGTAGTGGCACCTGAAGCCGCCTCAGCGGTGGCCGAGCCCGGCGCGCAGACTGGCGACAGCGAAGGCCAGGCCCCCCTGGCCGAGGGCGAGCGCGCTCCGCGCGAACGCCGCAGCCGCGACCGCTACGGCCGCGATCGCCGTGAGCGCGGCGATCGTGCCGAAGGTGAAGCCGCACCGGCCCAGCAGGCGCAGGAACTGCCAGCAGGCAACCAGGCGATGGCAGCCACCGCAAGCCTCCCAGAGGCCGCCCCCGCGGCCGCGGCACCGGCCCCGGCAGCATCCGGACGGAGCCTGCCCAGGGTGGCGCACTACCAACTGCCGCTGGAGCAACTGGCGCAGGTGGCCAACGCCTCGGGCCTGCAGTGGGTCAACTCCGATGCAGGCAAGGTGGCACAGGTGCAGGCCGCCATCGCGGCCGAGCCCAAGCCGGTGCACGTGCCCCGCGAAAGGCCCCCGGTGGTGCAGATGGACCAGGGTCCGCTCGTCCTGGTCGAAACGCGCCGTGACCTGGGCAAGATGAACCTGCCCTTCGAGTCCAGCCAGTCGCCCGTAGACAGCGGACCGAGCGCCTGAGGCGCAAGCGGCCGTACCCAGGGGCGCTGCCCCTGAGGAGCCTGGCGCGTTCGACCCCATGAAAAAAGCGGCCTCGGCCGCTTTTTTCATGCCTGCGCAGCGGTGCACACGAACCCGGGCAGCGACGCGCAGTGACGTTCAAGGGTTGCGAATCGAATCGCCTGCCTCGGCGCCATGCGGGCCAGGAGATGCGCTTGCAAGGCTGCCAAAGGCCCAGGCTGCGTTCTGCGTTCTGCGTTCTGCGTTCTGCGCTTTTGGGGCTGTGGGCTGTGACCGTCAGTCGTCAGGTCACGGATCACCCGTGGCGTCGACTGAACGAACCGAGCTTGCAGGTCGTGCAGAGGGCGTCGCAGGGTCAGTGTGCGCCTGGGCCCAGGCCTCGCAGGGCAGCCCGCTCAACCCCATGAGGCCGTGAAACACAGGCACGCCAGCAGACCCCTGTCCACCCGCAGCGCTCGTGCAGGCCGCGACCGCCAGCGGCTGGGAAAAGCGAGTCAGGAAGACGCCAGCCGCTTGTAGGCCTGCTGGGCCGCCGCGGCGTCGCCTCGCTCTTCGGCGAGCTGGGCCAGGGCGCGCCAGGCGCGGCGTTGTAGCCCCCCGTCCTGCAGACCGAGGACGGCTTGCGAAAGCAGCTGCTGCGCCTTGCCCCAGAGCTGGCGACGAAGGCAAGCCATGCCTGCGATGTATTGCAGCTTGGCATCGCGCGGACGGGCCAGCAACCCCTCCTCCAGGCGCGCAAGCCAGGGCGCGTCCAGCGCCTGCTCGATGGCCTGCTCCAGCGTCTGCACCAGGCGCACCTGCAGGTCGTCGGACAGCGACCGGTCCGACAGCACCATCTGTTCCCAGGCCGGTGCAGCCCATTGCAGGGCCACGGCGGGACTGCCGCCCAGGGCCAGGAGCCTCGCGGCGGCGTGCACCGCGATCTCGGGCATGGCGCGCTCGTTCGACTCCAGGCTGGCCCAGGCCTGCTGAAGCTGCTGCGGATCGTGGGCGTCCTGCAGCAGCTCGAGCGCCAGCCCACGCAGGATGCTCTGCGCCGCTGGCGGCGAGAAGGCGCGGTGCTTGGCCAGCAGGCGTGCGGTTTCCAAAGCCTGCGCGGTGGCATGGGCCAGGCGCGCCGCACGCAGCCGCAGCCGCAGCGCCAGCGTGCGCCGGGCCACGCCCTGGGGCAGCTGTGCCAGGCGGGCCAGGGCTGCGGCCGGGTCGCGGTCTTCCAAGGCCCAGCGCGCTGCACGCAGCTCGATGCCCTCGTGCAGTTCCACCCCCTGCCGGGGCGCGGGCTCGGCCAGGGCCTGCTGCAGGTGCTGCTCACGCAGCGGCCGGTTCTGAAGCGCCTGCGCGCTCTCGGCCGCCACCAGGTGCGCCAGCGCGCGCAGCTGGGCCGCGCGCTCGGTCCCGGGCCCGCTCTCTTCGCCCATCTCGCGCGCGAGCTGGGCCAGGCTGGCCTCCTGCTGAAGCGCCGTTTCGGCCGAGCGGGCGGCGCGGATGAAACGCCCGGCCATCAGGTGGACCAGGCCGTCCATGAGCGCGGCGTACATGGCCCGCTCCTTTTGCTGCGCACGCCAGCGGCGCGCCTGGGCCGGCAGCGAGAACACCGCCGAGAGCGCACGCAGAGCCAGGTGGATCAGCCCCATGAAGCCCAGCAGCATGAGCAGCGCCAGGTTCAGCGAGACATCGACCCGGTACGGAGGCCAGAACAGCGTGAGCGCCGCCTGGTTGTTGCCGGCGAAAAGGGCGATGGCCACCGCCACCGCAAAGAGGGCCACGAGCCAGAGGGCAGCGCGCATGGGGTGGGGCCTCTTCGTTTCAGCGGCCTGCGGCGGCCGTGGCGAGCGCTGCCAGCGTCTGGTCCAGGCGAGGCAGTTCGGTGGATTTCAGCTGCGTCTGAATCTGCTGAAGCAGCCCGGCGGCCACCTGCGTCTTGCGGGAGGACGCGTCGAAATACCGCTGCAGCGAAAGCTGCACGGCCTGCAGGTCGGCGCGGGCCACATCGGTCTGCCGGGACAGCAGCGCCAGGCGGGCGTTGAGCAGCTTGAGCTTGGTGTTCTCCCGCAGGAAAAAGGCCTGCTCGGGAGCGATCAGCGCGGCCTCGGGCCGGTCGATGCGGCTGATGCGCAAGATCTGGCGCGCCTCCTGGCGCACGGTCTCCAGGGCCGCGGCCCAGGCGCGGCCCAGCCAGTCCTGCACGGCGTCGGTGGTGGCTCCCACCAGGCCGCCGGCCCGGCCAGGCTCGGCCGGCGGTGCGGCCTGGGGCCGCGGCGGCTCGGGGGCCACGTCGTTGGCCACGGGCAGTTCATCGACCAGGCGGGCCAGTTCGTCCAGGCGGATGAGCAGCGCCGGGATGTCGGTGAGCGTGGCGCCCTTGATGCGGTCGGTGTCCTGTTGGATGGCGCGCTGCACCGACGCCAGCCGGGGCTGCGCGGCGCGCTGCAGCCGCTGCTCGGCGCTGCGCAGGGCCGCCAGCAGGGGCTCGGCGCTGCCGGTGAGCTGGGCCTGCTGCTGGGCCAGGCGCAGCGCGGATTCGATGTCGACCACCAGGTTCTCGTCGCGCGAGCGCGAGAGGCTTTGCATCAGGTCTTCCAGTTGCTGGCGCTGCATCGCCACCTCGCCGACCTTGCCCTCGAGCGCGCCCAGGCGCCCGGCCAGGTCGCGGGTCGATTCCTGGGCCTGCTGCGCCAGCGTGCGGGCTTCCACGGCCTGGGTGCCGGCGCTGAGGCTGCGCCGGGCAAGCTCTTCCTGGATGTTGCCGATCTTCTGCCAGAGCAGCAGGCTGGCGATCAGCGCCGCACCCGCCACCCCCGCCAGTGCCCAGGTCCAGGCCCGGCCGCCGGACGCAGCGGCCGGGGCCGCGGGCAGCGCGAAGGCGCCAGGAACCGCAGGGTTGGGCGGTGGGGCTGACGACGGGGGGGCCGCGGCAGGCGCCGCTGCGCCGGGGGTGTCCTGTGGCGCCGCGGATGCAGCCGACAACTCAGGCTGGGCTGCGGCGGGCGCCGGCGCACTGGACGGAGGGACGACGGGGGCCTGCTGCTGATCGCTCATGAATGCGCGGATTTTATCGACGCGGCCACGTCCGCCAGCGTGGGCCGGCATTGGGCCACCTGGCCGAAGCCTGCGCGATGCGCGGCCTCGGCGATGCGGGGGTGGGTCGCCAGGGCCCGGGCACGGCCCCAGCTCAGCGCCGGCGGCAGGTGTGAGACCGCCTGGGAACTGCTGAACAGCCACAGCGTGCCGTCGGTCTGGGCCTGCGCCATGCGTTCGAGCTGACGGGCACTGAAACGGGGTGCGGCGCGCTGGTACACGGCCAGCGCCTCCACGTGGGCACCGGCGGCCTGCAGTTGTTCGGCAAGCCAGTTGCGGCCGGTGGAGGCTGCATCGGCCTCCTCGTCGCGCCCGCGGACCAGGCGCACGCGGCGCCCGGCCCAGGGCCGAACGCCCACCACCTGCCAGAGCGCTTCGGAATCGAACTGGGGCGCCGCTTCAGCAGGCGCATCGATCTGCACCGGGGGCACGCCCAGGGCCAGCAGCGCGCGGGCCGTGCCCGGACCGGGCGCCAGGGCGCGCAGGTGCGAAGGCCAGGAGCGCGGCCCGGGGCCAAAAAAGTGGGTCACCGCGTTGGCCGAGACGAACATCAGCGCGTCCACCTCGGCCAAGCCCTGCCAGGCGGCGTCCAGCGCGGCTTCGTCCAGGAGGGGCGCAATGTCGATGAGCGGCAAGGCCTCGGCGGCCAGGCCCAGGTTCCTGAGACCCGCGACCCAGCGCAGCGCATCCTCGTGCGGCCGGGTGACCAGCACTGCGGGCGCCCCGAAGGCGGTCACCGCACCGCTCACGCGGGCACGTGTGCGCGGGCGCCGGATTCGCGCAGGCGCAGGGCCACGCGCTCGCCCAGGGCCTGCGCCTCGGCCAGGGTGCGCACCTGCGACTCCTCGCGGGCGCGCACCAGCGGCGCCGGGGGCACCTCCGAAGGCGGCAGCCCGTCATCGGAAGCCTGCCCGGGGTCGCCCCAGGCGGCATCCAGGCACAGGCGCTGGTCGGCATCTGCACCTCGGGTGAAGGCGGCCAGCGGCATGGAGCAACTGCCGCCCATGGCGCGTGAGACGCTGCGCTCGGCGGTCACGGCCAGCCAGGTGGGCAGGTGCGCCAGCGTGGCCAACGCATCGATCATGTCCTGCCGGTCGGCGCGCACCTCGATGCCCAGGGCACCCTGGCCCGCGGCGGGCAGCATGTCGGCCTCGTCGAACACCGCGCGGATGCGGTGACCCAGTTCCAGGCGCTTGAGCCCAGCCGCCGCGAGCACGATGGCCTGGTACTGGCCTTCGTCGAGCTTGCGCAGCCGGGTGTCCAGGTTGCCGCGCAGCGGCACGATGCGCAGGTCCGGGCGCAGCGCCTTGATCAGCACCTGCCGGCGCAGGCTGGAGGTGCCCACCACCGCGCCCTGGGGCAGCGCAGCCAGGCTGTCGAACTGGTTGGAGACGAAGGCATCACGCGGGTCTTCGCGTTCGAGCACGCAGGCCAGCGCAAAGCCTTCCGGCAGGTCCATGGGCACGTCCTTGAGCGAATGCACCGCCAGATCGGCACGGCCGTCGTCCAGGGCTGCCTCCAGCTCCTTGACGAACAGACCCTTGCCACCGACCTTGCTCAGCGAGCGGTCCAGGATCTGGTCGCCCTGGGTGGTCATCCCCAGCAACTCCACCTGCCATCCCAGGCGGCTTTCCAGCAGCGCCTTGACATGCTCGGCCTGCCACAGGGCCAGCCGGCTTTCGCGGGTGGCAATCACGACTTTTTTCAGGCTCATAAGGCGGTGCGGGCCCTGGTCACAGGGCGGTCAGTGCTTCGAATAGCCGATGCTAGCATGGGGTTTTACGAGCCCTTGCCATGCCCTCCTCTGCTTCTGAAAGCCCGTCCCCCGCACCCGCCAACGTCTCCCGCGCCCAGCGCAGCCGGCAGAACGAACGCCCCCTGGTCGAGGACATCCGTCTGCTCGGGCGGCTGTTGGGTGACGTGATCCGGGAGCAGGAAGGTCAAGGCGCCTATGAACTGGTCGAGCAGGTGCGCAAGCTCTCGGTGGCCTTCCGCCGGGACGCCGATGCCGAAGCCGACCGGGCGTTGAAAAAACTGCTCAAGGGCCTGTCAGGCGAGCAGACGGTGAGCGTGATCCGCGCCTTCACCTACTTCTCCCACCTGGCCAACCTGGCGGAAGACAGGCATCACATCCGCAGGCGCGCCATCCATGAACGCCAGGGAGACACGCAGGAAGGCAGCGTCGAAGTGGCGCTGGCCCGCCTGCGGTGGGCGGGCATCTCGCCGCGGGCGATCTCGCAGACGCTCTCGCGCAGCCTGGTTTCGCCCGTGCTCACGGCCCATCCCACCGAGGTGCAGCGAAAGAGCATCCTGGACGCCGAGCGCGACATCGCGCACCTGCTGGCAGCGCGCGACGACATCCGCATGCGCGCCGCCGCTGCAGGCAGCACGCGCGATGCGCTCACCCCGCGCGAGCTCGCCGCCAACGAGGCGCAGCTGCGCGCGCGCGTGCTGCAGCTGTGGCAGACGCGGCTGCTGCGCCTGACCAAGCTGACCGTGGCCGACGAGATCGAGAACGCCCTGTCCTACTACCAGGCGACCTTCCTGACGGAGATTCCCCGCATCTACGCGCAGCTCGAGCGCGAACTCGGCCAGCAGCCGGTGGCCAGCTTCCTGCGCATGGGGCAGTGGATCGGCGGTGACCGCGACGGCAACCCCAACGTCACCGCACAGACCCTGGCGCACGCCCTGGCGCAACAGGCCGACCTGGTGCTGCGCCACTACCTGACCGAGGTGCACCGCCTGGGCGCCGAGCTGTCCATGTCGGCGATGCTGGCGCGCATCACGCCCGAGATGCAGCAACTGGCCGACCGCTCGCCCGACACCAACGAACACCGCCAGGACGAGCCCTACCGGCGTGCGCTCACCGGCATTTATGCCCGCCTGGCGGCCACGCTCAAGGCCCTGAGCGGCGGCGATGCGGCGCGGCATGCCGTGGCGCCCCAGAACCCCTACCCGCAATGCGAGGCGTTCCTGGCGGACCTGCGCACCATCGAGGCCTCGCTGCTGTCGCACCATGCGCAGGCGCTGGCCGCACAGCGGCTGCAGCCGCTGATCCGCGCGGCCGAGGTGTTCGGCTTCCACCTGGCCACCGTGGACCTGCGGCAAAGCTCGGACAAGCACGAGCAGGTGGTGGCCGAGCTGCTGGCCACCGCGCGCCTGGAAGCCGACTACGCTGGGCTGCAGAAAGAGGACCGCTGCGCGCTGCTGCTCAGGCTGCTGGCCGATGCCCGGCCGCTGCGGGTGCGCGGCGCCGCTTACTCGCCGCTGGCCGAGAGCGAGCTGGCCATCTTCGAGCTGGCCCAGCAGGCACGCCAGCGCTACGGCGCGCAGGCGCTGCGGCACTACATCATCAGCCACACCGAGGACGTGAGCGACCTGCTGGAGGTGATGCTTCTCTTCAAGGAGTGCGGCCTGATGCGCGGCACGCTCGATGCTCCCGACCCTGCCGCCCGGCCCAGGGCGCTCAGCGGCGCCGCAGGCGGCGCCGTGCTGGAGATGATCATCGTGCCGCTGTTCGAGACAATCGCCGACCTGCGCCAGGCGGCCGACATCATGCGCCGCTACTGCGCGCTGCCGGGAATCGCTGCGCTGCTGCAGCGAAGCGGCGGCGAGCAGGAGGTGATGCTGGGCTACTCGGACAGCAACAAGGACGGCGGCATCTTCACCAGCAACTGGGAGCTGTACTGCGCGGAGATGGCGCTGGTGGAGCTGTTCGATGAACTGGCGCGCACGCACCACCTCCAGCTGCGCCTGTTCCACGGCCGCGGCGGCACGGTGGGCCGCGGCGGCGGCCCCAGCTACCAGGCCATCCTGGCGCAGCCGCCCGGGACGGTCCGCGGGCAGATCCGCCTGACCGAACAGGGCGAGGTGATCGGCTCCAAGTACGCCAACCCCGACATCGGACGGCGCAACCTGGAAACCCTGGTGGCCGCCACGCTGGAGGCCACGCTCCTGCAGCCGACCCAGCCCGCGCCTGCGGCCTTCCTGGAGGCTGCGGGCGCCCTGTCGGTGGCCAGCATGAAGGCCTACCGCGCCCTGGTGTACGAGACCCCCGGCTTTGACGACTACTTCTTCGGTGCCACACCGATCCGCGAAATCGCCGAGCTGAACATCGGCTCGCGTCCGGCCTCGCGCAAGGCCACGCAGAAGATCGAGGACCTGCGCGCGATTCCCTGGGGCTTCAGCTGGGGCCAGTGCCGCCTGAACCTGCCGGGCTGGTATGGCTTCGGGTCGGCGGTGGAGTCGCTGCTGGCGGCATCGCCCAGCCGGCGGCAGACGCTGGCGCTGCTGCAGAAGATGTACCGCCAATGGCCGTTCTTCAAGGCGCTGCTGTCGAACATGGACATGGTGCTGGCCAAGAGCGACCTGGCGCTGGCGGCACGCTATGCCGAGCTGGTGAGCGACGGGAGGCTGCGGCGCAAGGTGTTCGGCGCGATCGACGCAGAGTGGCACCGCACGGTGGAGGCGCTGGGGCAGATCACGGGCGACAAGCAGCGACTGGCCGGCAACCCCGCGCTGCAGCGCTCGATCCGCCACCGCTTTCCCTACATCGACCCGCTTCACCACCTGCAGGTGGAACTGATCCGCCGTTACCGCGAAGGCCTGGCCGACGAGCGGGTGCAGCGGGGCATCCACATTTCCATCAACGGCATCGCGGCGGGGCTGCGGAACACGGGGTGATTTCGCATGCGCCATCTTGATTCGCTGCGGCCAGGGTGGCTGTGCGGGTGAGCCCCGTGCACGCGCAGGCTCTGGCGGCAGCGCGAGGAGCATGGCCCCCGGCCTCATGCTGGGGTACCAGAAATCGGCTGGGGGCCACGCCCCTCGCGCTGTGAGAAGCAGCGGGGAATGTTCGACCCATACCTGGGCACCTCCCCTCTCCTTCGAAGCGAGGG
>CAYVGD010000084.1:0-9913 GCA_964450095.1 uncultured Polaromonas sp. | reverse complement strand
GCTGGGGCCAGCCGCGGGCGGGTGACTGTGCAGCTTCGGGGCTGCCGGGAGGCAAAGCCGAGAGCATCGGGCAGCGGGTATCTCATGCACGCTTCCTTGCGCTTTTCGCAGCGGGTTTTGCCGCGGGCTTTGTGGGGGGCTTCTCGGGTTGTCCTTGGGCACCGGTGCCGAACAGCGCCTTGCTGGCAACAAGGTAGCCCTGAACACGATCGCGCACCAGCGCTTCACTGAAGCGCCCGGGGGCGGGGTCGCGGGCCACGCCCTGGCCGTAGATCCAGCGACGCATCAAGACGTAGAAAAAGCCGCCATGCAGTCCCATGAGCAGCTCGGTCTCACGCTCGCTGGCCCGGGCGCGGCTCTCGACGCCCCTGAAGCGACGTGTTTCGCGGATGAGGCGGTTGAACAGGCGCTGCCGCAACAGGGAAAAAAAGCGGTCAGTGATGGTGTGGTCGGTCAGCCCGGAGAACACGAGAATGCGCACGAATTCGCGGGTGAGTGCGACATTGACGTACTCAGCGTAGAAGGCCGTCAGCTTGTCTTCTGGCGAGCGCGTCGGATCGTCGAGAAGCGTTTCCCAACCGGGCTGCCACCGACCTTCGAACACTTCGAGGTAGACGCGGTCGATCAGCGCTTGCTTGGTCGGGAAGTAGTGGTAGAGCAGGGCGTGTGTTACGCCGATGCTGCTTGCCAGGTCGCGCAGCTGGCCATCCAGTCCTTTTTCTGCGAAGAACTGAATGGCTCCGTCGAGAATCTGCCGCTCGCGTTCGGCCACACCCAAGCGCCTGCGTGCCCTGGGCACGTCATCGCCTGACCCAGTCGCCGAGCGGGGTTGGTCAGGGTTTTTCTGGATGGGCACGCTATTTACCAGGCGGTCAATTTTCACTACGATTGTTGACCGTTCGGTAAACAAAAACACTCGTGAAAACCCCAACAGCTCACATGGAATCTACGCGGCAGGTGCGCGCCTCAGGAGCGCACGCATGGAACTGAGCGGCGAAATCCTCATCGACGCCGCGCGGCCTCGCGTTTGGGCTGCCCTGAACGACCCTCAGGTGTTGTCCGCTTGCATACCGGGCTGCGAAGCGGTCGAGGTGGTGGGGCCCCTGGAGAAGACCGCCCGCGTGATGATCAAGGTCGGCCCTGTGCGGGCGCGATTTGCGGGTCGCATCCTGCTTTCCGACGTCATTGAGGCCGAGCGTTGCGCCATGAGCTTTGAAGGTTCGGGCGGCGCCGCAGGCATGGCGCGCGGCCAGTCGCAGGTTCAGCTTTCTGACGAGATCACGGCCGATGGCATCCACACCCGGTTGCGCTACACGGTGCAGGCCTCGGTGGCCGGCAAGCTCGGTCAGGTGGGCGGCCGCATGATCGATGCCGCGGCCAAGCAGATGGCCGATCAATTCTTCGGGGCCTTCCAGGCGCATGTCGCTCCGGTTGCGGCCCCAATGCCTGAAGCGGCGTCCGGTGTGCCCGTGACCGAAGACTCGCCTGCTGAGCCAGCGGCGGTGCCAGTTGCTCCACCCGCTCCTGCGGCCACAGGTGCCGCTCCGCAGCGTCCGTCCGCACCGGCTGCCACCGAATGGTTGCGCATCAAATGGTTCGCGCTTGGCGCCCTGGCTGCCGGCTTTGGCATGTGGATTGGCACCCGCCTGTGATTGATCCCGTATATCCAAGACAGAGGAGCCTGCCTTGAAATCGCCTCAGTTTGACTACTGCAAGCCCGCCTCGCTGGACGAGGTGTTTTCGTTGCTGGCACAGCACGGTGACGATGCCCGCATCCTGGCCGGCGGCCAGACATTGATGGCCACGCTCAACATGCGCCTTTCGGAGCCGGCGCTGCTGATCGACATCACCGGCCTGCAAGCGCTGCGAGGCATCCGCGTGCAGGGCGATCGGCTGTACATCGGCGCGCTGAGCACCCACACCGACATTGAAAACAGCCCCTGGGTGGCCCAGCATGCGCCGCTGCTTGCGCAGGCGGCCCCGCACATCGCACACCGCGCCATCCGCAACGCCGGCACTTGGGGTGGCTCCATCGCCTATGGCGATCCGGCTGCCGAGTGGCCCTGCTGCCTGTGTGCGCTCGACGGGACGGTGCACCTGCAAGGCACTGGCGGTGCGCGGCAGGTCAGCGCCACCGATTTCTTCCAGGACCTCTACACCACCGCGCTGCAGCCTGGCGAGATCGTGGTCGGCGCCGACGTGCCGATTGCCACTGCCGCGGACTGGGCCGGCTTCGACGAACTCGCACGCCGCCATGGCGACTATGCGGTGGCGGGGCTGGCCGTGTCTGCACGCTTTCAGGGAACGCTCGCACAACGGGTGAACCTGAGCTTCTTGGGCATCGGGCCGATCCCCCTGCGCGCGCGCCGCACCGAGGCGTTGCTGGTGGGCAAGACGCTCGATGCCGGCACCATCGAAATCGCGGTGGCTTCGCTCAAGGCCGAGTTGGATCCGCTGCCCGACCTCACCCACCATGCCGGTACCAAGCGGCACCTGGCCACGGTGCTGGCGCGCCGCCTACTACAGGCCGCCCACGCCAGCCGCAGCGCCATTCCGGCCTGAACCCATCTGAATCGACGGAGACTGTCATGGCATCGCTTCATACCCTTCATGTCGAGGTCAATGGCCAGGCGCAGCAGCGCAGCGTGCAGCCGCGCCAGCACCTGGTGGACTTCATTCGCAATGAGCTCGGCCTCAAGGGGTCGCACCTGGGCTGTGAGCACGGCGTGTGCGGCGCCTGCACGGTCGAGGTGGACGGGCACATCGTGCGCGGCTGCCTGACCCTGGCGGTGCAGACTCAGGGCTGTAAGGTGCGCACCATTGAAGGCCTCAGCGACGACGGCGACGTGCGCGATCTGCAGGAAGCTTTCGTTCGCCACAATGCCCTGCAGTGTGGCTTCTGCACCCCGGGCATGGTCATGGCCGCCAAGGAGCTTCTGGAAGCCAAGCCGGATGCCACGCGTGAGGAAGTCCGGGAGTGGATGAGTGGCAATTACTGCCGCTGCACCGGCTACCACGCCATCGTCGACGCCATCTGTGAAACCTTGGCCGAACGTGCCCGCAAAGGGCAAAAGGTGGGCGCATGAGCACCGGTACCCTGGACTCTCGGGACAAAGCGATGATTTCCACCCCCATCCACGCCAGCCCCCAGGTGGAGGAGCGGCCCGCAGCCCCTCCGGCCGATCCCACAGACAAGCCACTGCACGACCTCACGGAAGACCCGCGCTACATCGGCAAGAGCGTGGAGCGCCCGAGCGCGCGCAAGCTGGTGCAGGGGCAGGGCACCTACATCGACGACATCGAGCTGCCGCGCATGGCGCATGTGGTGTATTGGCGAAGCCCGGTGGCCCATTGCCGCATCAAGCGTGTGGACGCCACGGCCGCACGCGGGATGCCCGGCGTGATCCTCGTGGCCGACGGTCATGACATTGCCAAGATATGCAAGCCCTGGGTGGCGGTGCTGGGCCACCTGGCGGGCATGAAGTCGGCGCCGCAGTACCCGCTGGCACTGGATCGCGCATGCTGGCAGGGCGAGCCGGTGGTGGCCATCGTTGCCGAAACGCGCGAGCAGGCTGAAGACGCGCTGCAGGTGCTGCACGTCGACATCGAGGAGCTCGACCCCGTGGTCGACATGGAGAGCGCGCTCGACCCATCCACGCCCTTGATCCACCCCGAGCTCGGCGACAACCTCTGCTTCACCCGCAGCCTGAACGTCGGCGATGTGGACGATGCGTTCGCCAACGCCGACGCCGTGGTCGAGACCACTTTCGAGTTCGGCCGCCACACGGGTGTCACGCTCGAGCCGCGGTGCCAGATCGCCGAGTGGAACGGTGCCGACCAGAAGCTCACGGTCTACCACTCGTTCCAGGCGCCGCACATGATGCAGGACCTGTATGCGCGCCAGTTCGATCTGCCCGAGTCCAACGTGCGCGTGCTTTGCAAGGACGTTGGCGGCTCCTTTGGCATCAAGGTGCACGCCTACCCGGATGACTTCGCCACCGTGGCGCTGTCGATGATGTGCAAGCGGCCCGTGAAATTCGTGGCCGACCGCATCGAAAGCTTCATCAGCGACATCCATGCGCGCCATCACCGGGTCAAGGCACGGATTGCAGCCAGCAAAACCGGGGAGATCCTCGCCTTCGACATGGACGACCTGACCGGCATCGGTCCGTATTCGATGTTTCCGCGCACCAGTGCGATCGAGGGCAACCAGGTGGTCAATCTGGTGGGCGGCCCGTACAAGCACAAGAATTACCGCGCGCTCTTGAACGTGGTGTTCCAGAACAAGACCCCGACGTGCCAGTACCGCGGGGTGGGCCATCCCATCGCCTGTGCCGTGACCGAGGGCCTGGTCGACCAGACAGCGCGAGCGATCGGCATGGACCCGCTGGAGTTCCGCAAGAAAAACGTCATTCCCGACGATGCCTATCCCGCCACCGGGGCCAGCGGCATCAAGCTGGAAGTCTTGTCGCATGAGGCCTGTCTGCGCAAGATCGAGCAGATGATGGACTACCCCAAGCTCAAGGCTGAAATCGAAACGCTGCGTGAGCAGGGCATCTATCGCGGCATCGGCTTTGCAGCACTGATCGAGCTGACCAACCCCAGCGCTGCGTTTTATGGGGTCGGCGGTGCGCGCATCGCTTCGCAGGACGGCTGCACGATTCGCCTGGATCCCAGTGGTGCGCTCAGCGTGAGCGTGAGCGTAGGAGAGCAAGGTCAGGGCAACGACGGTATCTACCGCCAGATTGCAGCCGATGCTGTGGGCGTGGACCTGGAGAAAGTGCGCCTGGTGCTCAGCGATACCGATGTGACGCCTTACGGCGGTGGCACCTGGGCTTCGCGAGGCGCAGGTGTGGGCGGTGAAGCGGTGTTGCTCGCGGGGCAGGCCCTGCGCGCCAACATCGTGAAAGTTGCTGCGGTCATCCTCCAGCGCGACCCGGCTGAGCTCGGGATTCGCCGCGGCAATGTCGTGGACGCCCAAACCCTGGAGCCGGTACTCGACTTCGCAGAGTTGGGGCGCATCGCGTATTTCCGATCGGACACGCTGCCCAAGGACTTCACGCCTGAGCTGATGGTCACCCGCCACTACGCGCAGCGCGACTACCCGTTCATCTTCACCAACGGGGTGCAGGCTTCCTATGTGGAGGTGGACCCGGACACCGGCTTTGTGAAACTTCTCAAGCACTGGGCCGTGGAAGACTGCGGCCGGGTGATCAATCCCAAGCTGGTGGACGAGCAGATTCGCGGCGCCATCGTGCAGGGCATCGGCGGCGCATTGCTCGAGGAATGCCTTTACGACGACCGAGGTCTGATGGTCAACGCCAGCATGGCCGACTACCTGGTGCCGATGAGTGGCGAGATGCCCGACATCGACGTTGCCCACGTGCAGACCCCCACCCGCAGTTCACAGCTGGGCGCAAAAGGCGCGGGTGAGGCCGGTACTGCCGGTGCCCCGGCGGCTGTCATGAATGCGATCAACGACGCGTTGTCACCTTTCCAAGCGCAATGCTGGTCGCAACCACTCACGCCGCAGAAGATTCTCCAGGCGCTCGGAAAGGTCTGAAGCGGCAGGGCATGCGTTCCTGAGAGGGCGCAGGTGCACTGCGATCACCGCGTGTGCATCGCGCCCTCTTCATCCGCCACCAACGGCCGCAGCCGCGGCTCGGCCGAAGCGGGAAGCTGTTTTCTGTTGTGCGCCTTCACCGCCTGTCCGTTCGAGACGCAGGGGTGAGGTGGGGTGGCGGTTGCTGAAACCAGCGCTGTTTGGGTGGCGCAGCAGCCGCGCGCTGGCAAATGGCCGGCGTGGCGCGGTTGGATGACCGTAACCCCGCTGAGCGGGCCGCTCTTTGAATGGCGCGAGGCTGCGATGCCCCAGCCGGCCTGAGTTCCTCCCGGGCGAACTTGGTGCAGGTTTCGCGGATATTCCCGTCAATGATTCGTCGGATGGGTATCGGCGAGTGCGGCCCGCACGCTCGCCATCCCTTCATGCCACGTCCAACTTCAGGGCATTGACGCGAGAAAACGCTTTCAGGCCCCGCTGCGTTTGGGTGCGCGCCGGGGATAACCACTCGCGGGCATTTCACAGCGCGTCTGCCTATGATGGCGCGGCAGGACAAGCCCCGAGAGCCTGCCCCTCCCCACGCCCAAGCGATGTCCCAGCTCCACCCTTCCACGCTGAACGTTCCCGCGCCGCCCACCGATGCAGCGCCGGCTGGGCCTTGCGTTTACTACGACGGCGGCTGCCCCCTGTGCCGAGCCGAGATCGCAGCCTACCAGCGCACCGAAGGCGCAGATGCATTGCGTTGGGTGGACGCGCACGGCTGCGCGCCGCATGAACTCGGTGCCGACCTCGCAAGGCCCGACGCGCTGGCCCGCATGCATGTGCGGCGCACCGATGGCACGCTGGCGCAGGGCGCGGCCGCCTTCGCCGAGATCTGGGCGGCGCTGCCCCGCTGGCGCTGGCTGGCGCGGCTCGCACGGCTGCCCGGCATGTTGCCTCTGCTTGACGTGGGCTATGCCCTGTTCCTCCGGCTGAGGCCACTGTGGCGACCTCAGCCGCACCCGTCCGGGGCGCTTCCGCGGCCGCTGTTGCACGAGTTGCGCACCAACCACGCGGGAGAGACCGGCGCGGTCATGATCTACCGAGGCATCCTGGCGGTCTCACGCGATCCCGCCCTGCGCGAGTTTGCACGCCACCACCTGGAGACCGAGCAGCGTCACCTTGCACTTGTAGAGCAGGTCACCCCCGCGCGCTGGCGCAGCCGGCTGTTGCCTCTCTGGCGTTTGTCAGGCTGGCTCACGGGCGCGTTGCCGGCTTGCTTCGGGCCGCGTGCGGTGTACGCCACAATCGAGTCAGTGGAGACTTTCGTGGACCGACATTACGCAGCACAGGTCGAACTGATCGACCGGTTGCAGCAACAGCCAACCGGCTCAGCCCTCCCGTCGCAGCCCCGTGCCGACCTGCAGGCCCTTCGCAGCTTGCTGGTCGAGTGCCAGGCCGACGAGGTGGCGCACCGCGATGATGCCGCCGCCCGCTGGAGCGGCCGCCCGGGCGCGGTGCTTGCGGTGTGGCGCAGGGTGGTGGCCCAGGGCTCGCAGGCGGCCGTGGGCCTTTGCCGCCATGTCTGACCATCGAAGAAAAAAGGGAATGAACCATGCCTGATCTGTGGCTGCATGCGGGGGCACTGCTGGCGACGGCCTTCCTCTTCGGCGGCATGCTGCTGTTCGCAGCGGGCTTTGCTGCCGTGGCTTTCAAGGCCCTGCCGGTGGAGCAGGCCCGGCGATTGATCCGCCAGGCCTTTCCGCCGTTTTACCTCTACGTCATTGCCACAGCGGCGGTTGCCACGCTGCTGGCCGCGCCCCGTGACGGGCTCGGTGCCGCGGTGCTGGCCGCGGTGGCACTGAGCACCGTGCCCACGCGGCAGATGCTCATGCCCGCCATCAACCGCGCCACCGACAACGGGCAGTCCCGCCGCTTCGCCTGGCTGCATGGTTTGTCGGTGTTGATCACGCTTGCGCACATCGTTGCCGCGGGCGTGGTGCTTGTGCGGCTTTCAGGCTGAACGCGCCAGCATGAATGGCGGGTGGCGCACCGGGCTGGGTTGGACTGGGATTTCTGCAACAGGCAACAGGCAACAGGCAACAGGGTCGGTCGTTCCCACAGCGACTCAACCGACCGCCTGCCATTTTCTTCGGCGTGCGGGCGTGCCTGCCCGCTGCTGCGTTGCCCCCGGCGCGAGGCGGGTACACCGCCCGGTCAGGGCCGCTGCCCTAGCCCGCGTTCTCCGTGGCGCGTGAACGTCCATTCAAGCCTCCACAATCGGGTTTTCGGGATCGCAGAGTTCGCGATCCGCATCCCACCGGAGTCCGCATGATCCTGCCCACCCCTGCATCGACCGACATTGCCCACGCCATTCAGTTGGCGGTGGCGCCGGTGTTCCTGCTCACCGGCATCGCGGGCCTTCTGGGGGTGATGACCAACCGGCTGGCCCGCATCATCGACCGCGGGCGCTGGTTCGAGGAGCGCTGGGCGCAGTTCCATGAAGCAACGCGCCAGCGCTATGCGCACGAGATGAACCACCTGGAGCGCCGCCGGCGCCTGGCCAGCCGCGCCATCCATGGCTGCACCGCCGCGGCGCTGCTGGTGTGCTTGGTGATCGCGGTGCTGTTCATCGAGGGCCTCTTTGGTCTGCAGCTGCGCGGGCTGGCCGCGGTGCTGTTCATCGGCGCCATGGCCGGCCTCATCACCGGCTTGAGCGTTTTCCTGCGCGAGGTGCACCTGGCCACCTTCGCGGTGCGGGTGCCCTCCTGGGCTGAGCGGCCCCCGCAGGACGGCCCGCCGTCATGAGCGGCCGTGGCATCATTCAGCGCCCCAGCCCGGATCACTTCCGATGCACACCTCCGTCCTTGTTCTTGGCGCCGGCATGGTCGGCACCTGCACTGCGCTGCACCTGCAGCAGCGCGGGCACCAGGTGCTGCTCGTCGATCGCGGTGAGCCCGGGGGTGAAACCTCGTTCGGCAATGCCGGGCTGATCCAGCGCGAGGCGGTCGAGCCCTATCCCTTTCCCCGCAGCGCCTCCAAGCTGCTGCAGGTGGCCTTCGGGCAGCCGGCTGATGTGCACTACCACTGGGCGGCGCTGCCGGGGCTGGCCGCGTCGCTGTTCACCTACTGGCGGCTTTCGGCGCCTGCGCGGCATGCCGAGCAGGCCGAGTCTTATGGCCGTCTGATTTCGCATTGCCTTGCCGAGCACGCGCCCCTGATCGAGGCCGCTGGCGCCCAGGATCTGGTGCGCCGTGAAGGCTTTCGCAAGGCCTACCGCAGTTCTGCCAGCCTGGCGCAGGCAGTGCGCGACGCCGAGCGCCTGAGCCGCCGCTTCGGCATCCGGCATGCCGTGATGGATGCGGCCGCCCTGGCACAGGCCGAGCCGGCCTTGCGCCAGCCCATGGCCGGTGCGGTGCACTGGCTGGAACCCTGGGCGGTGGGCAGCCCGGGCGAACTCGTGGCGCGCTATGCCCGGCTGTTCGAGCGCCACGGCGGCCGCCGGGTGCAGGCCGATGCGCTGACGCTGCAGGTCCACGGCCGGGGCTGGCGCGTGCAGGCCGAAGGCGGATGGCTGGAAGCCGAGCATGCGGTGGTGGCGCTGGGTCCCTGGGCCGATGCGCTGCTCAGGCCGCTGGGTTACCGGCTGCCGCTCTTCGTCAAGCGCGGCTACCACCAGCACTACCCAGTGTCTGCCCGGCTCACCCTGCCCCTGCTCGATGCCGACGCCGGCTACGTGTTGTTGCCCACGCCGCGCGGCATGCGGCTGACCACTGGCGCTGAATTCGCACGCCTGGGCGCGCCGGCCACGCCCGTGCAGGTGGCGCGTGCCGAAGCCCAGGCGCGCGAACTGCTCGACCTGGGGCCTGCCGCCGACGAACCGCCCTGGCTCGGCAGCCGGCCGTGCACCGCCGACATGCTGCCTGTCATGGGTGCGGCTCCGCGGCACCGCGGTCTGTGGTTCAACTTCGGGCACTCGCACCAGGGCTTCACGCTGGGGCCGGTGGCCGGGCGTCTGCTGGCCGAGCTGTTGAGCGGCGAGAAGCCCTTCATCGACCCCGTGCCGTACCGGGCCGAGCGTTTCCTCTGAGCCTTCGGGGGCCGGCCAGGCCGCTGGCGCCCAGAGGCTGCGCCCCTTTAACGCAGGGCATGCCGCCACATCAAACACCTCCCGTTTCTGCCTCAAGCAGGGCTATGAGCATCGCCTTGGCACCGCGTCCTGTGCCGGTGCCAGGCCTCTGGGGTGGCGGCTGTCCTGAAGCCTCGGCACGATGACCGCACCCGCACCCGCACCCGCACCCGCACCCGCACCCGCACCCGCACCAGCACCAGCACCAGCACCAGCACCAGCACCAGCACCAGCACCAGCACCAG
>CAYVGD010000083.1:0-9963 GCA_964450095.1 uncultured Polaromonas sp. | reverse complement strand
ACCTGGCGCTGGACCGCAGCATGATCCCGCTGGGCAGCTGCACCATGAAGCTCAATGCCACCAGCGAGATGATCCCCATCACCTGGCCGGAGTTCGCCCACATCCATCCCTTCGCGCCCAGTGAGCAGCGCCTGGGCTATGCCGAGCTGGACCGCCAGCTGCGCGACTGGCTGTGCCAGGCCACGGGCTACAGCGGCATCAGCCTGCAGCCCAACGCAGGCTCCCAGGGCGAATACGCGGGCCTGCTGGTGATCCAGGCCTACCACCAGGCACGCGGCGAGGGCCACCGCAACATCTGCCTCATCCCGTCCTCGGCCCACGGCACCAACCCGGCCAGCGCGCAGATGGTGGGCATGCAGGTGGTGGTGACCGCCTGCGACGCGCAGGGCAACGTGGACATGGACGACCTCAAGGCCAAGTGCGAACAGCACAGCGCCCACCTGGCGGCCGTGATGATCACCTACCCCAGCACCCACGGCGTCTTCGAGACCCAGGTCAAGGCGCTGTGCGAGCTGGTGCATGCCCACGGCGGCCGCGTCTACGTGGACGGCGCCAACATGAACGCCCTGGTCGGGGTGGCCGCGCCCGGCGAGTTCGGCGGCGACGTGAGCCACCTGAACCTGCACAAGACCTTCTGCATTCCGCACGGCGGCGGCGGCCCCGGCGTCGGCCCGGTGTGCGTGGTCGAAGACCTGGTGCCTTTCCTGCCCGGCCATGCCACGGGCGGGGTTCAGACGCAGGGCGTGGGCGCCATCTCGGCCGCGCCCCTGGGCAACGCTGCCGTGCTGCCGATTTCGTGGATGTACTGCCGCATGATGGGCGCCGAGGGCCTGAAGCTGGCCACCGAGACGGCCATCCTGAGCGCCAACTACGTCAGCCAGCGCCTGAAGGGCCACTTCGAGACGCTCTACGCCAGCGAAGGCAGCAACGGCAAGCCGGGCCACGTGGCGCATGAATGCATCCTGGACCTGCGGCCCCTGAAGGACACCAGCGGCGTCACCGCCGAGGACGTGGCCAAGCGCCTCATGGACTACGGCTTCCACGCGCCCACGCTGTCCTTCCCCGTGGCCGGCACGCTCATGGTCGAGCCCACCGAAAGCGAGACCCTGGCCGAGCTGGACCGCTTCGTGGACGCCATGGTCGCCATCCGCCAGGAGATCCGCCAGATCGAGACCGGCGCCTGGCCGCAGGACGACAACCCGCTGAAGAACGCGCCCCACACGTCGGCCAGTTTGCTGGCCGCTGAATGGGGCAAGCCCTACAGCCGCGAGCAGGCGGCCTTCCCCGTGGCGTCCCTGAAGAAGGCCAAGTACTGGCCGCCGGTCGGCCGGGTGGACAATGTGTACGGCGACCGCAACCTGTTCTGCAGCTGCGTGCCGGTGTCCGACTACGCCTGATGCACCCGAACCGTCCGAAGGAGTCCCGATGAAACGCCCTCCCGCCTTCCTGCTGGCCCTGGCTGCCGCCACCCTGAGCCTGGGCGCCGCCGCGCAGCCCCAGGGCGAGACCCTGCCCTCGGGGGTGAAGATCGTGCACACCCAGCCTGGCACGGGCGCGTCGCCCCAGGCGAGCAACACCGTGCGCGTGCACTACCGCGGAACGCTGGCCAACGGCCAGGAGTTCGACAGCTCTTTCAAGCGCAATGCGCCGGCGAGCTTCCCGCTGAGCCGCGTGATCCCCTGCTGGACCGAAGGCCTGCAGAAGATGAAGGTCGGCGGCAAGGCCACGCTCACCTGCCCGCCGGCCACGGCCTACGGCGAGCGCGGCGCGGGCGCCGCGGTCCCGCCCAACGCCACGCTGACCTTCGAGGTCGAACTGCTGGCCATCGAGAAGTAAGGCGGGGGCGGGAGGGTGAGTCGCCACGCGGCCATCACCGTCCTGCTGGTCCTGGCCTACTTCGCCTTCCTGGCCTGGACGTTGCGCCGCCGGGGGCCCGAGCTGCGCGGGCCCTGGCTCTTCTTCCTGCGCGCGTTCTTTCCGAACTGGAAGTTCTTCCACGCCGTGGGGCGCGCGCCGCGGCTTCACGTGCGCGGCCGCGATGCCGGCGGCACCTGGGGCGACTGGCAGCCGGTGTATCCGCGGCTTGAGCGGCGGCTGTCGCACCTGCTGCACAACCCGGCGGTGAACCTGGCGCTGACGCACCAGAACCTGGTGGACCACCTGGCCAGCGACATCAACGACCTGCCCGAGGGACAGGACATCCAGGGCTGCGTGAGCTACCAGCTGGTGGCGCGCCTGGCGCTGGAGGCCCTGCGGGGCGGCCGCTGGGGCGAGCAGCCCATGCTGGGCCACGCCATGGCCGAGGCGCGCCACTTCCAGTTCGAGCTGCGCATGGAGCGCACCGCCGCACCGGGCGGCACGGACAGCGTGCTCATGCTGCGCTCGCCGGAGCTGCCTGCATGAGCCTGCTGCTGGCCGTGCGCGGCTTCGAGCTCCTGCTGGGCTGGTGCCTGCTGCTGCAGACGCTGGAGTACCTGCGCATTGCGCGGCTGGACCGCGTCAGCCACTGGCCCAGCCAGCGCAGCGAGCTGCCCACGCGGCCCGCATGGCTGCCGGCGCTGCTGGATGCGCTGCTGGCTCCGCGCGCCTACCAGGCCATGCTGCTGCTGCGCCTGACGCTGGCGCTGGCGCTCATGGCGGGGCTGCTGCGCGGGCCGCTGGGCCTCGTGGGTGCCCTGCTGCTGTTCGCCACGGCCTGCCTGCTGCTTTTTCGCTGGCGCGGCGCCTTCAATGGCGGCAGCGACTTCATGACCCTGGTGGGCCTGACGGGCCTGTTGATCGCGCAGGTGACCGGCGCCGCCGCCAGCCCCGAACTGGGATGGCGCGCCGGCCTTGGGTACGTGGCGCTGCAGTCGCTGAGCTCCTACTTCGTCTCAGGCTGGGTCAAGCTGCTGCGCCCCGAATGGCGCAGCGGCGCGGCGCTGCCCGCCTTTCTTGACACGGGCGTGTACGGCCCGCTTGCGGCGCAGAGCGCCTACCGGCATCCCGGCCTGGCGCGCGCCGTGGCCTGGGGCTTCACGCTGTGGGAGGGCCTCTTCCCACTGGCCCTCCTGGACCTGCGCCTGGCCGCCGGTTTCTGCGCCAGCGCGACGCTGTTCCATTTCATGGTGTTCTGGCACTTCGGATTGAACCGCTTCTTCTGGGCCTGGCTCGCGACTTTTCCGGCAATCCTGTACTGCGCGGCCTGACAGCGCGGAAAGCGCCGGGGCACCGCCCTGGCTCGGCGCTTCACGTGCCCCGCCTGGCGCATGGGCCGCCATCGCCTTGTGAATGGCGCATGCCCTCTGGGCCGTGACCCTGGCCGGGAGCGAGCGTCGGCGCGCTGTGCGCTTCAGTGCAGCAGCGGCCAGAGCGCCTGATGGAACGCCTCGGCCCGCTCGAACTGCACCCAGTGGCCGGCTTCGGGCACGGCCACGAACCGACCGAAACCAGGACATGGGCGCAGCACGGCTTCGATGTTGGCTTCCTGGCCGCGGTAGAAGCGGTCGTGGCTGCCGTGGACCAGGTGCACTGGGCAGTGCACGCCCTGGAGCGCGTGCGCCAGGATGTCGGTGCGCGACAGGCGCCGGCCGGGCAGGCGATCGCGCTCGGCGTTGATGGCCTGCAGTTGGCAGGCCAGGGGCGTGATGCTGGCCTCATGGTGCAGCATCAGCTCGCGCAGGTTGTGCGCATGCGCGGCCGGCTGCAGCCCCGGCGGCAGGTGGCGCCAGCCCTTGAGGTCGATCGGCTCCCTCGCGGGCAGGCCCAGGCCAGGGGCGCCCACCAGCACCACGCGGTGGGCCCTCTGGGCAAAGCGCTGGGCCAGCAGGCCCGCCACCATGCCGCCGAAGGAAAAGCCCACCAGGTCGCAGGGCGAGCCGTCCACCAGTTCTTCGAGCCCGGCCTCCAGCGGTTCGGGCATGACGTCGGCATCGGCGCCGCCGGGCGGCATGGCCGAGTCGCCGAAGCCCGGCAGGTCGGGCACCAGCACCAGCCGGCCGGTGGCGGCCAACGGCAGCACATTGCGCAGCCAGTGCGTCCAGCTGCCGCTGCCACCGTGCAGCAGCACCAGGGGCGGCAGGTCGGGCCGGGCCCGGCCCTCACCCCAGAGGTGCCAGACCAATTCGCCCGCACCACACGGCGTGACCGCGCGGCGCGCACGGGACAGCACCTGCAGCACTTCATCGGGCAGGGGCCGGGCCGTCGCGGGCGAGGGGACCGGGCGCAGGGTGTGCAGGGACAGCGGTGGACTCATGGATTGTTTATAACCCCGGCCCGTTGCCGTGCTGATCGGTGTCTGCCCGACCTGGAAGGCGATGGACGGGCGTGCGCTTTGCAAGCAATGCTCGGGCCCGAAGCGCTGGCCCGCGGCCCGTGCAAGTTGCGCGGGCCGACTGCCCGGCCATGGCGCCCATCCTCATCGGCTTAGCTGACGCTGCCGCCCGCGCGGCTTCAGCGCGGCTGAAAGGCAATGATCGCCATGCCCAGCAGCGCGACAGCCACGCCGGCGGCATCCCAGACGGAGGGGCGAACGCCATCCACCACCCACAGCCAGAGCAGCGCGGTGGCGATGTAGACGCCACCGTACGCGGCATACACGCGGCCGGAAGGCGCATCGTGAAGTGTCAGGAGCCAGGCGAACAGGCCCAGGCTGAGCGCGGCGGGAACCAGAAGCCACGCGGACTTGCCATGCTTGAGCCAGAGGTAGGGCAAAAAGCATCCCACGATCTCGGCCAGGGCCGTGGCAAGGTAGAGAAGGAAGGTCTTGGCGGGCAAGGCGGTGCGAGGTCTGGAGGGGGAAAAGGCGAAAGGCAGCAAGGCAGGCGCGCTTTCTGCAGCGCGGCACGTCAGGCACGCTCCCTGATCAGTTTAGCGACGCCCTGCCGCAGGTGGCTGGTGCCCCCCCTGGCAGGCTGCAGGCGATTGGCGCAGCCCCGGCATGTCTCAGGTGGCTGGCCCAGCCCCGGCCTGCGACCGGGGGCAGCGCTGATGCACGCTTGATGCAGCGCAGAAGGCGCGCCGAAGCGGCGTCCAAGCAGGAGCGAAGTGGCGCCGCCCCAGGTGCTCAGACGTCGCTCGGCCGTCCGCGCAGGCGCTTGATCTGACCGCGCTGGCTCTTGCCCTCCAGGCGCCGCCGCTGCGAGCCCAGCGTGGGGCGGGTGGCACGGCGGGTCTTGGGCGGCCGGGCGACGGCGTCCACGATGGCCTGCAGCCGCTGCAGCGCATCGCTGCGGTTGAGTTCCTGGGTGCGGTGCTGCTGGGCCTTGAGCACCAGCACGCCCTCTTGCGTGATGCGGCCGTCACCGCTGGCCAGGAGCCGCGCCTTCACGTCCTCGGGCAGCGAAGACGCCGGGATGTCAAAGCGCAGGTGGATGGCGCTGGAGACCTTGTTGACGTTCTGCCCGCCCGCACCCTGCGCGCGCACGGCCGACAGCTCGACCTCGCGCTCATCGATGACCGGGGCATGTGCAGGCATGTCGCGAAGGCTGGTGGAGGTGGCTGCAGGCTCAGGCGGCCAGGAAGGCGTGCAGGTCGGACAGCGCCCGGATGCGCTGCACGCGGCCGCTGGCCATGAGCGAGGCGTCCACGTCGGTGAGGCTGAACACCTGCATGCCGGCGGCAATCCCGGCGCGCACGCCGGGCAGGCTGTCCTCCACCACCGCGCAGTGCGAAGGCCGCACGCCCAGGGCCTGGGCGGCATGCAGGAACAAGCCCGGCTCGGGCTTGAAGCTGCCGACCTCGTAGGCGGTGAACAGCCGGTCCTCGAACAGCGGGAGCAGGCCAGTCAGGCCCAGTGTGAGCTCGGCCTTCTCGCGCGGGCCGTTGGTGGCCACACAGTAAGGCAGCTGGAGCGCGGCCAGCAGTTCCGCCGCGCCGGGCATGGGGCTCAGGTGGGCGCGAAAGCGCTCGGCCTGCCTGCGGCGCACATGGGCGGTGAACGCGGGAACGAAGTCGGCGCCGAAGGCCATGACAGGCTGCGGCACACGGTCGGCAATGAAACGGATGCACCAGCCCATGGGTTGTCCGCGAAAGGCCTCGTGCGCCTCTTCGCGGCTGATCTCCAGGCCCAGGGCGCGGCCTTCCTCATGGAGCACGTCCATGGCGGTGGCTTCGCTGTCCACCAGGGTGCCATCAAGGTCGAAGAGGACGGCGTCAAAGCGGGGCTGCAGGTCGTTCATGCCGCCATTGTCGGGCAGGGGCACGCCAGCTCAGCAGGGGGGGGGTGCGGGTGCGGGTGGGGATGGGGCCGGTCGCCGGGGCGCAGCGGCACGGCGGCATCGGTGCGGGCCGTGGAGAGCGGCTTTGTGGGATGGGGCCGCAGCTCGAGCGGCCGCATGTCGAGCGGCTGCAGGGCGAGCGGCTTCAGGGCGAGCGGCTTCAGGGCAAGCGGCTTCAGGGCGAGCGGAAGGTGCTGTTAGGCAGGCGCACGTTGGCTGCGCGGCGGCACCAGGCGGCTGTGCGGCAGCCCGGCCCCAGGTACCGGCTCAGGCGTGCTGCAAGGCCTGGCGCAGAGTCGCCAGCTGGGCCTGGGTGAGGCGGGCGGCCCCCTGGGCATGCTGGAGGTCGAAGCATGCGGAGGCCGCGCCGTCCGTCCGCCCGGCGCGGGCAGCCTCGATGTTCTGCCGCATGCGCGGCGCGTGCACTTGCAGCCCCGCCACGGCCTGCGCCATGGCGCGCGCGGCGCCGTGTGCGCTCATCCACAGGCCGGGCCATTCGGCCAGCTCGGCCTGCCAGCCGCCCAGAGCGTGCCCGTGTTCCTGCGGCATGGCCGCCAGGAGCGCCGCCACGCGCTGGGGCGCGCGCGCGGCCGCGGCCAGCGCCACCGTGCAGCCGGCGGGCGCTGCGCTGGGCCCACCCTGGCCGGGCACCGCCTCGGCCAGTTCACCCACCTCGAACTGGGCCATGAGCGAGAGGTCGCGGGCGAGCTTGCCGAGGCTGCCCACCAACAGGCCCAGCTCGCAGCCCAGCGCCACCCACTCGTCGCGCTGCGTGTGCCAGGCCATGGCAGGGGCCTGGAGGCCCAGCTCGGCGGCCACGCGCTCGCGCAGGGCGAGCGTGGGCGCAGGCGCTTGCGCGGGATCCGACGGACCGCCTTGCGGCAGCACCGCCTTGGCCGGCTTGGCCGGCTTGGCTGCGGACGCTTCGCCCTGCGGCGCAGGCGGCTGCAGGCTCAGCTGAACGCACAGGGCGCGCTCGGCCACCCGCTGCAGGCGCTGGCGGCTTCGCACCAGCGGCGCAGCCCAGCCCGTGCACAGCAGGCCCAGGCTCGTGACGCCGGCCGGCTGGAGCCGGGCCCGGGCCAGCACCGGGGTGTCGGCGTGCTGCGCAGCCAGCTGCAGCAGCGCCTCGATGCACTGCACCAGGTCCGCATGCACGCAGGCCAGCGCATCGCGCGAGACCAGGGCCAGGGCCGTGTCGATCAGGTCCTGGTGGCTGCAGCCCAGGTGCACATGCGCCACCGCGGCGGGGTTGAACATCGCCACCGTGTCCTGCAGCGCCTTGACCAGCGGCGAGGCCAGGCACCCGGCCCGCTGGCTGTCGCGCACGATGCGCGCCACATCGAACAGTTCGACCTTGCAGGTGCCGGCGATCGACTGCGCCGACTCGGGCGGGATCACGCCCATTTCCCCCTGGGCATGGGCCAGCGCGGCTTCAAACCGCAGCATGGCCGCGACGAACTCCCGCTCGCCCCAGGCCGACAGCAGCTCGGGCGTGGAAAGAAAGCCTTCGAACAGCTGGCTCATGCCCCCGCAGCGGCCTGGGCCGCCAGGCGCTTGAGCCGGATCTGGTTGGGCAGCGGCACCGAGCGGCGCAGCACGTCCTCGGCCAGCCACAGCGCCGAGCCCCAGGCGCGCTTGCACACCGTGGGCAGCGGCAACTGCTGGTAGTCGTCGTTGAAGACCTCGAAGCTGTAGTCGCCGCGGTAGCCCAGGCGGTGCAGCCGGCCCACGAGGGCGGCCAGGTCGGCGCTGTGCACGCCCTCGCCCGGGAACACGCGGAAATGCCGCGCGGTGGTGATGCGCTCCTCGATGGACTTGATCTCGGTCCACATGAAGTCGGCCAGTTGCACCAGGAAGATCTTGTCCGGGTCCAGCATGTCCAGGTCTTCCAGCGGGGTCTGGGTGGCGAACATGTGGAAGGAGTCGAAGCCCAGGCCCAGGTTGGGCATGTCGGCGCGGCAGATGATGTCCCAGGCCTGCGGGAACTCGCTCACGCTGCGCCCCCAGGACAGCGCCTCGTAGGCCACCTTGATGCCCTTGGGAATGGCCAGCATGGCCAGCTTGCGCAGGTCGCGCGCCAGCGCCTCGGGCTCGCCCGTGGCGTGCACCGAGGTGGACGAGCACACCAGCATCACCTTGGCGCCCAGGGCCTGGCACATCTCCAGCATGGACTTGGCGATGTCCACCTTGTAGTCGTGCAGGTGGCCCGACAGGCCCTCGAAGTCGCGCAGCACCTGAAAGCCGGTCACGCGCAGGCCGCTGGAGCGCACCGCGGCCACGGCGGCCTCAATGCCGTCGGGGTGGCCCACGATGTCGCGGGCCGAGAGCATGATCTGCGAGAAACCCGCCTCGCGCACGGCCCGGAGCTTGGCCTCCAGCGGGCCGGCCAGCGAGATGGTGTCCATCCCGAAATCACGGATGTTGGCGCTGTAGTCCATGGTCTCAAGCCCTGTCGTCGTGCACCAGCTCGAAGCTCACGCCGCCCAGCCAGGTGCGGGTGAGCGCGCCGCGGTCCTCGGTATGCACCGCCTGGGACTGCACGAACTCCACGCCGCGTCGCGACAGCTCCGCCACGGTGGCCATGACGTCGGCCGTGCCCAGGCCGACGCGCTGCAGTTGTTCGTCGTCCTCGACGTCCAGAAGGCCCGCCTCGGGCTCGATCAGCTGGATGTAAAAGCGCGAACCGGCGGCGCAGGGGCTTTGCAGGATGCGGCCCTTGGGCAGGATGCCGAAGCGCTGCTCGGTGGGCAGTTCCATGAAGCCGAAGAGCTCGCGGTAGAACTCGCTCCAGTCGGCGGTGCGCTCGTTGCCGATGTACTGCACCACGCCGAAGAAATGCAGGCCCGCGATCGCCGGCGGTTGCGGGTCCACACCGGGAATGGGCACGAAGTCCACGTCGTAGATGGAGAACTTGTCGTAGCGGTCCACGAAGTAGATGCGGCTGGCGCCCACGCCGTGGATGGCCGGGATGTTGAGCTCCATCACCTCCACGCGGGTGGGCACGGCCCAGGCGCCGCGCTCCAGGGCGCGGCGGTAGGCGGCGCTGGCATCGCGCACGCGCAGGGCGATGGCGGCCAGGCGCGGCTTGTCGGCAGGCAGGTCGGCATCGGGCAGCGAGGGCTCGTGGGCGTTGACGATGACATTGATGCGCCCCTGGCGGTAGAGCAGCACCTCGCGCGAGCGGTGGCGCGCGACCGGGCGAAAACCCATCATCTCCAGCACCTGGCCCAGGGCCTGGGGTCGGGCGGTGGCGTATTCGATGAACTCGATGCCGTCCAGCCCCAGCGGGTTGGCGGCTTCGGGAATGGCCTCTCGGGCGTCGATGGTGTGGGCGGTCATGGGGTCTCCTGGGGTCGGGCGTGAACAGGGCGGTCGCTCAGGCGGTGCGGGCAACGGCGGGTGCGTGCCCGCCCAGAAACAGGCGTTCGATGTCGGGATCGGCCAACAGTTCTGCAGCCGGCTTGTGCAGCACCATCTGCCCCGATTCCAAGGCGATGGCGTCGTCGGAGATCTTCAGTGCGCTCTTGACGTTCTGCTCGACCATCAGCACGGTGGTGCCCTGCGCCACCAGCTGCCTCAGCAGCTTGAAGACGTCCTGCACCACGATGGGCGACAGGCCGATCGACGGCTCATCGATGAGCAGCACCTTGGGCCGCAGCAGCAGCGCACGGCCGATCTCCAACTGCTTTTGCTCACCCCCGGACAGTGCCGAAGCCTGAGAATGAAGAGGCCGTTTGACGCGGGGGATCAGTTCCAGCACCTA
>CAYVGD010000082.1:0-10085 GCA_964450095.1 uncultured Polaromonas sp. | reverse complement strand
GGCCGGGAAGAAGAAGAACATCACCGAGAACACCAGCGGCATGATCCACATCAGCTTGGCCTGCATGGGGTCGGGCGGCAGCGGGTTCAGCGCCGTCTGCAGCAGGGTGGTGAGCGTCATCACCACGGGCAGGATGAAGAACGGGTCGGGCGCGGAGAGGTCGCGGATCCAGCCGATCCAGGGCGCGTTGCGCATCTCCACGCTGGACAGCAGCACCCAGTAAAGCGCAATGAACACGGGAATCTGGACCATGATGGGAAAGCAACCGCCCATGGGGTTGACCTTCTCCTCGCGGTAGATCTTCATCATGGCCATCTGCATTTCCTGCGGCTTGTCCTTCAGGCGCTCGCGCATTTCCATGATCTTGGGATTGATGGCCTTCATCTTGGCCATGCTCTGGTAGGCCTTGGCGTTGAGCCAGTAAAAGGCGATCTTGAGCAACAGCACCAGCGCGACGATGGCCCAGCCCCAGTTGTGCAGCACTGCGTAGAGCTGGTCGAGCAGCCAGTACAGCGGCTTGGCCAGGATGGTGAGCCAGCCGTAGTCCTTGACCAGTTCCAGGCCGGGGGCCAGCGCCTCGAGGACTTTTTCTTCCTGCGGACCGACGAAAAGCTTGGCCTCGAAAGCCTGGGTGGCGCCAGGCGCCACCGCCGGCAGCTGCGAGATCATGCCGACGGCGTAGAGGTTGTTGTCCACCTTGCGCACGAAGTTCTCGCGCGGCGTGCCCTGGCCGAGCAGCCAGGCCGAGGCGAAGTAATGCTGGACCATGGCCACGTAGCCGTTGTCGGCCTGCTTGTCGATCTCGGCCTTGCTTTTTTCAATGTCGCTGAACTCGACCTTCTGGTACTTCTTGGCCTCGGTGTAGACCGCCGGGCCGGTGAAGGTGGAATAGAACGCCGACTCGCCCGGCGGCTTGTTGCCGTCGCGCACGAGTTGCAGGTAGAGCTGGGGGCTCACGGCGGCCGCACCCACGTTGACGACCTCGTGGCGCACGCCGATGTCATAGGCGCCCCGCTGGAGCAGGTAGGTCTTGACCAGCTTGACGCCGCCGACCTCGGGCGACTCGAACTTCACCTCCAGGCGGTCCTGGCCGTCCTTGAGCTCGCGCGCGCCGGGCAGCAGGCGCATCGCCGTCTTGTGCGTGGGCAGCGTGGCCGCGCCGATCAGGCCGGTCTGGGCCACATACACCCGGTCCCGGCTTTCATCGAACAGCACGAAGCCGCGCTTGGCGTCGTCCAGATCGGCGTATTTGTGGAACACCGAACGCACGATGGAGCCGCCTTCGGTGTCGAAGGTCAGGTCCAGCACGTCGGTCTTGACCACGACGCGTTCGCGCGGGGCGTTGGTTGCCGCCGCCGAAGCGCTCGGCACGGCCGCCAGGCCCGGGCCGGCAGCAGCGGTTGCTGCGGGGGCGGGCACGCCAGTGGCTGCAGACGGCGTGTCGGCGGGCGCGGCTGCCGGGGCAGAGGCCGAGGGCGGCTGGGGGAAGAAGGTGGGCTTGCGGCCGTTGTGGATCTGCCACTGGTCCCAAAGCAGGACCATGGAAAAACCAAAGATCACCCACAGGATGGTGCGGCGAATGTCGTTCATGAAGGCTTCTTGGTGTGGGTCTTGGCCAGGGACGCGGCCAGATGGGAAAAAGGCGAGGCAGGCACCGGGTCATGGCCGCCGTCGCACCAGGGGTTGCAGCGCACCAGCCGCCTGAGCGTGAGGTAGCTGCCGCCTGCCGCGCCGTGGCGCTCCAGCGCTTGCAGGGCGTAGGCCGAGCAGGTGGGCTCGAACCGGCACGCCGAACCCAGGGAAGGGCTGAGCAGCAGGCGATAGGCGCGCACCAGCCCCATCAGGGCAAGGCGGGGAATTCGAGCCACGGAGTGCCAAGGTTGGCTCCAGCTCATTTCTGCGGCCCTCCCGCTGCGGCCGGATGCCGCGCGGTGCGCGCTCGCGCGCCAGCAGCCAGCAACTCGGAGAGTTCGGCCCGCACGGCCGCCTTGAGCAGGTCGGAGGTGGCGCTTTGAAACTGGTCGCGCGCAAAGCTGGCACGCAGGCTCACCACGTAGGCGGCTTGTTCATCGGCGGGCAGCAGGGTGCGGCCCAGGTCGTAGACCTGCCGCTTGATGGCATGGCGCGTGACCGAACGGCGAGCCCAGCGCTTGGGCACGGTTGCACCCAGCCACAAGGCTGCGGGAGAGAAAAGCACCCTGGGCAGCGCGCGCGTCGCTGGGGATGCCAGCGAAGTGTCAGCGGATGCTGCGGCCGGCATGTCGGCCAGGGCTGCGGGGGTTGGACCGGCGGTCTGCACGGCTGGTAAAGCCCGCAGGGAAAGGCGGTGCAGCGCGAAGTGCGCGGTTCGAACCAAGGGTCGCTGAGACAGCACCGCTTGGAACTGCGCCCGGTTCTTCAGCCGCAACAAAGCCCAGCCCGTTTCCCGGACTCCGGGGCCTGGCGTCAGACGGCCAGACGCTTGCGGCCTTTGGCGCGGCGCGCATTGATGACGGCGCGGCCGCCACGGGTGCGCATGCGGGCCAGGAAACCGTGGGTGCGGGCGCGCTTGACTTTGGACGGTTGGTAGGTGCGTTTCATGATGAATCCTTCGAAAGGAGCAATCTTTCCTGGTGGCATCACGAACCCGTGGACTTGCACTGCAAGTCACGTGGTCCGCCCCCCCGGAAAAGGATGAACAGGTCCATGGCGGCAGACCGGAAAGGCCCAAGGGGCGCATGCTGGAAGGCTCTGGGAGCCGAACCGTGAGTGACATGCCGCAAACCGCGGAGGCCTGCATGCGCCTCAAAAGCGACGCGCACAACCCGCCCTGCCGAACAAGGAAAACCGACGATTATGGCTGGTTTGACCTGCAGTGACAAGAAACACAACCGCAAGCCCCGGCCGGAGCCCAGAATGTGAGCAGATGCAACGCCCCGGCGACGGGGCGCAGGCCGTGATGTCGGCCGACACCCGCCGTCTTCAAACCCTTCCACGGCCGCCTGGGAGCCTTTGCCAAGCTTGCGGCCGCCGCGCCTGAAATCGGTCCAGGCAGTGTCCGATCGCATCATCAGGCTTGTGGATAACTGCCGCCGAGGACTACAATGATGAGTGCTTCCGCAACACGATATCCACAATCCGAGCCTGTGCCCCTTGCAGCGCCTCACGGGGCTCCTCCAGACATGAACAAGGCTCCCTCCCCCTCCCTCACCCCCGACCTGCAAGCCGGCATCTGGATGGCCTGTGTTGAGCAATTGGCCCAGGAACTGCCCGAGCAGCAGTTCAACACTTGGATCAAGCCACTGTCCGCGGAGATCGCGCCGGACCTGTCCAAACTCACCATTCAGGTGGCCAACCGCTTCAAGCTGGACTGGATCCGGGCGCAGTACGGCACCCGGATTGCTGGCTTGCTGAGCCAGATCGCTGGCCAGCCCGTGCAGCTCGAGTTAGTGCTTGCTCCGCGGGAAAACAGCATACGTGCTGCCCCCATCAACCAAAGTCTGCAAAACCTGGCTGCGTCTGAGCCGCCGCCGCTGGGCCAGGCTGAAGACCTGCAGGGCGGGCCGTTCAAGAGCCGGCTCAATTCGGCGCTGACCTTTGACACATTGATCGAAGGCTCGGCCAACCGCATGGGCCGGGCTGCCGCCATGCATGTGGCCAGCAGCATCGGTCAGCTTTACAACCCGCTGTTCATCTACGGCGGCGTCGGCCTGGGCAAGACCCACTTGTTGCACGCCATCGGCAACAAGCTGCTGGCCGATGAACCGAATTCCAAAGTTCTCTACATCCATGCCGAGCAATTTGTCTCGGATGTGGTTAAGGCTTATCAACGCAAGACCTTCGATGAGTTCAAGGAGCGTTACCACTCCTTGGACCTGCTGCTGATCGACGATGTGCAGTTCTTCGCCAACAAGGACCGCACCCAGGAAGAGTTCTTCAACGCCTTCGAGGCGCTGCTGGCAAAAAAGTCACACATTGTGATGACCAGCGACACTTATCCGAAGGGGCTGGCCGACATCCACGAGCGCCTGGTCTCGCGCTTCGATTCGGGTCTGACGGTGGCGATCGAACCGCCCGAGCTGGAAATGCGGGTGGCCATCCTCATCCGCAAGGCCGAGTCCGAAGGCGCGGTCATGCCTGAGGACGTGGCGTTCTTCGTGGCCAAGAATGTTCGCTCGAACGTGCGCGAGCTCGAGGGCGCCCTGCGCAAGATCCTGGCCTATTCGCGCTTCAACCAGAAGGAAATCTCCATCCAGCTGGCGCGAGAGGCGCTGCGCGACCTGCTGTCCATCCAGAACCGGCAGATCTCGGTGGAAAACATCCAGAAGACCGTGGCTGATTTTTACAAGATCAAAGTCGCGGACATGTATTCCAAGAAGCGGCCGGCCAGCATCGCCCGCCCGCGGCAGATCGCCATGTACCTGGCCAAGGAACTCACCCAGAAAAGCCTGCCCGAGATTGGCGAGCTCTTTGGCGGCCGCGACCACACCACGGTGCTGCACGCGGTGCGCAAGATGGCCGCCGAACGCCAGCAACTGAGCGAGCTGAACCAGCAGCTTCACGTGCTGGAGCAGACGCTCAAGGGGTGATGCAGGCCCGCCTCGGCGCCTGGCAGCGACCCGCGCAGGGGGCTGCCAGAACCGGAGAAAATAGCGGCATGGCCCGGCGGGGGCGGTCAGACATTGAGACTACCATCCAGAAACAAAGACATTCATAAGAAAGAGCATCCATGATCGTCCTCAAAGCGCCCCAGGAACAGGTTCTTTCGGCTTTGCAGGCGGTGGCCGGCATCGTCGAACGGCGCCACACCCTGCCCATCCTGGCCAACGTGCTGATCCGCAAGACCGGCTCACAGCTGCAGCTGACCACCAGCGACCTGGAGATCCAGATCCGCACGGTGCGCGACCTCGGCGGCGACGAGGGCAACTTCACCACCACCGTGGGCGCACGCAAGCTCATCGACATCCTGCGCTCCATGCCCAGCGACCAGACCGTCTCGCTGGAGTCGAACCAGAACAAGCTGCTGCTCAAGGGCGGAAAGAGCCGTTTCACGCTGCAGACGCTGCCGGCCGAGGACTTCCCGCTGGTGCAGGAGGCCGCCAGTTTCGGGCCTGCGTTCTCGGTGCCGCAAAAGACGCTCAAGGAACTGTTGGGCCAGGTGTCGTTTTCCATGGCGGTGCATGACATCCGTTACTACCTCAACGGCATCCTGTTCGTGGCCGAGGGCAAGCAGCTGAGTCTGGTCGCCACCGACGGCCACCGCCTGGCCTACGCATCGGCCGCGCTCGACGTGGACGTCGCGCAGCGCCAGGAAGTGATCCTGCCGCGCAAGACGGTGCTGGAACTCCAGCGCCTGCTGTCCGACAAGGAAGGCGCCATTGAGATGCAGTTCGCCGGCAACCAGGCCAAGTTCGCCTTTGACGGCATGGAATTCGTCACCAAGCTGGTCGAGGGCAAGTTCCCCGACTACAACCGCGTCATTCCCAAGAACCACAAGAACATCGTGGTGCTGGGCCGCACCGCGCTGCTGGCGAGCCTGCAGCGAGCCGCCATCCTCACCAGCGAAAAGTTCAAAGGCGTGCGCCTGAACCTCGAGCCCGGCACCCTGCGCGTGGCCTCGAACAACGCCGAGCAGGAAGAAGCGGTGGACGAACTCGACATCGACTACGGCGGCGACAGCATCGAAATCGGCTTCAATGTCACCTACCTGATCGACGTGCTGGGCAACATGGGCCAGGACATGGTCAAGATCGAGCTGCAGGACTCCAACAGCTCGGCTTTGGTCACCATCCCCGACGACAGCAACTTCAAGTACGTGGTGATGCCCATGCGCATCTGAGGTCCGGCAGGCCCGCTGGCCTGCCGCGTCCGCACCGGCCCAGCCCGCGCCCCGCGCGGGTTTGCCCATTCAAGAGATCCCCGAAAGTATTTATGACCGAAGACACCAAGCCCACCGATGCGGGAAGCAGCGCAGCGGAAAGCAGCAATTTCCAGCCTGTGATCGACACCAACCAGGCGGGCGCTTCGGAGGCCTACGGCGAAGGCGCCATCCAGATCCTGGAAGGCCTGGAGGCGGTGCGCAAGCGCCCGGGCATGTACATCGGCGACACCTCGGACGGCACGGGCCTGCACCACCTGGTGTTCGAGGTGGTGGACAACTCCATCGACGAGGCCCTGGCCGGACACTGCGACGACATCGTGGTGACCATCCACACCGACAACTCGATCTCGGTGGTGGACAACGGCCGCGGCATTCCCACCGGCATCAAGATGGACGACAAGCACGAGCCCAAGCGCTCGGCCGCCGAGATCGCCCTGACCGAGCTGCACGCCGGCGGCAAGTTCAACCAGAACAGCTACAAGGTCTCGGGCGGCCTGCACGGCGTGGGCGTGAGCTGCGTGAATGCGCTCTCCAAGATGCTGCGCCTGACGGTGCGCCGCGACGGCAAGGTGCACACGCTCGAATTCTCCAAGGGCGCGGTGCAGAACCGCATCATCGAGGCCGTGGGCGGCGTCGAGATCTCGCCCATGAAGGTGATCGGCGACACCGAAAAGCGCGGCACCGAGGTGCACTTCCTGCCCGACACCGAGATCTTCAAGGAAAACAACGACTTCCACTACGAGATCCTGTCCAAGCGCCTGCGCGAGCTGTCCTTCCTGAACAACGGCGTGAAGATCCGCCTCAAGGACGAGCGCAACGGCAAGGAAGACGACTTCTCGGGCGCCGGCGGCGTCAAGGGCTTCGTGGACTTCATCAACAAGGGCAAGCAGGTCCTGCACCCCAACGCCTTCCACTCCATGGGCGACCGCATGAGCGACCAGAACACCAACATCGGTGTGGAAGTGGCCATGCAGTGGAACAGCGGCTACAACGAGAGCGTGCTGTGCTTCACCAACAACATTCCGCAGCGCGACGGCGGCACGCACCTGACGGGCCTGCGCGCGGCCATGACCCGCGTCATCAGCAAGTACATCGACCAAAACGAGCTGGCCAAAAAAGCGAAAGTCGAAGTCTCGGGCGATGACATGCGCGAAGGCCTGTGCTGCGTGCTTTCGGTCAAGGTGCCCGAGCCCAAGTTCTCGAGCCAGACCAAGGACAAGCTGGTCTCCAGCGAAGTGCGCGGCCCGGTGGAAGACATCGTGGCCAAGGCCCTGACCGACTACCTGGAAGAGCGCCCCAACGACGCCAAGATCATCTGCGGCAAGATCGTCGAGGCGGCCAAGGCCCGCGAAGCCGCACGCAAGGCGCGCGAGATGACGCGCCGCAAGGGCGTGCTCGACGGCATGGGCCTGCCCGGAAAGCTGGCCGACTGCCAGGAAAAAGACCCGGCGCTGTGCGAGATTTACATCGTCGAGGGTGACTCCGCCGGCGGCTCGGCCAAGCAGGGCCGCGACCGGAAGTTCCAGGCCATCCTTCCGCTGCGCGGCAAGATCCTCAACGTCGAAAAAGCCCGCTACGAAAAGCTGCTGACCAGCAACGAAATCCTCACGCTGATCACGGCCCTGGGCACCGGCATCGGCAAGGCGGGCGGCGAAGGCGGCAACGCCGACGGCAAGGACGACTTCAACGTCGCCAAGCTGCGCTACCACCGCATCATCATCATGACCGACGCCGACGTGGACGGCGCCCACATCCGCACGCTGCTGCTGACCTTCTTCTACCGGCAGATGCCCGAGCTGGTCGAGCGCGGCCACATCTACATTGCGCAGCCGCCTCTGTACAAGGTCAAAGCCGGCAAGGAAGAGCTCTACCTCAAGGACGCTGCCGCGCTCGATGCCTTCCTCACCCGCATTGCCCTGAAAGAAGCCCGCGTTGACACGGGCAAGGGCAACGTGCTCGAGGGCAGCGCGCTGGAAGAATTGGCGCGCAAGCACCAGACGGCCGAATCCGTGATCAACCGCCTGGCCGGCTTCATGGACGCCGAGGCCCTGCGCGCCATCGCCGACGGCGTGGCCCTGGACCTCGACACCGTGGCCAGCGCAGAGACCTCCGCCGCCGCGCTGCAGGCCTTCCTGCCCGATGCCGAAGTCGCCGGCGAGTTCGACGCCCGCACCGACAAGCCCATCCTGCGCATCAGTCGCCGCCACCACGGCAACGTGAAAAGCAGCGTCATCACGCAGGACTTCGTGCACGGCGCCGACTACGCGGCCCTGGCCGAGGCAGCGCAGACCTTCAAGGGCCTGCTCGGCGAAGGCGCCCGGGCCCTGCGCGGCGAGGGCGAGCGCCAGAAGGAAGAGCGCGTGGACGACTTCCGCCAGGCCATGCGCTGGCTCATCAGCGAAGCCGAGCGCACCACCGCGCGCCAGCGCTACAAGGGCCTGGGCGAGATGAACCCCGAGCAGCTCTGGGAAACCACCATGGACCCGAACGTGCGCCGCCTGCTGCGCGTGCAGATCGACGACGCGATCGAGGCCGACCATGTGTTCACCATGCTCATGGGCGACGATGTGGAGCCGCGCAGGGACTTCATTGAGACGAACGCGCTGAGGGCGGCGAACATCGACGTGTGAGGCGAGTGTCGACCTAAGCAAAGTCTTGCCGATGTGAAGGCAAAGACTTGCCGAGAAGCCCGCTGGGATCCAGTGGGCTTTTTGTTTTTCGATGCTTGATGGCTGTTGAAGCTGATTTTTTGGAACCCTGAGGTAGGTTCCTCACATACGACCTATGCACGAACTCACATGAAATCAGAGCAGACTCAGGCACTTGAAGGTCTTAGCTACAGCCCAGTGCAGGCGCAGAAGCTGATGGACCAGTTGCAAAACCTGCGCGATGCACAGCCATCCATTCAGCTTGATTTGGGCGTGTTTGCGGAACAGCTCACCGTTGCACGCGCCAAAACTTTCGCAACAGAAGGGCTAGGCCGGCGCCTGTCAGTCATAGAACGGGCGGTATTGAATGTGTTTCGCATCTATCCGCCGGATCGAAGAAGCATCTTGTGTTCGGACGAATGCACCGACATCGCTATCCAGCTTCATGCCTTTGCCGTCAATGTCTACGCATTGTTTGACAACATCGCATGGGTCTGTGTGCTTGAGGCCAAGCAAAACCTTGCGCCGGAGAAAATCGGACCATTCAAGCGGGAATGCCAAGTAGCGTTGCCCGAGATGTTCAGGGCATACCTTGATCAAGCGACGGTACGGGCATGGTTCAGGGACTATGGAAAGGTGTATCGGGACTCGACGGCACATCGAATTCCTCCCTACCTGCCATCACGAGTCATGACAACTGAAGAAGTCACTCGTTGGCAGGACCTGGATGCCGAATCGAAGCAAGTGATTGCTGAGGGAGTTACTCGAACTGGGCGCCGGAGCGTTGACGAGTTGCTAGAACATCACGAAAAGCTGGAATTCGAAAAGCACGCGCTCGGGCGCAATAGTTTGCTGATGGGCCTTTCGCTCAGTGGTCAGGATGCAACGCCACCCGTTTACCTGCATCCGCAGTTGCTGTGCGACTGGGGACTTGCACATGAGCTGATCTCAGCTTTTACAAAAGCGATGCGGGAGACACAAAAGTGGCCCGCCCCATCAATACCTCCGATGGCAGTTCGCGGGCCCATCTGACATCTCGGGCCCCATATGAACAAAGACTTCATCCACGAATGGAAGCCCATGATTGGTCCCGCCAGGACTGGCGCTTGAAGTGGTCCTAAATTTCCAAGCCGATCAAGCGCTTGGCATGATTTTTATCTGGTGATCGAGGCCATTCTCAAATCAGCCAGATTGCAGGTGATGAATGAATACAAATTCATCCCCACCCCCCTGTAGAATTCAATTTGGCAGCCATTGTCAAAGCCGTGAAATAGCACTTCAAACGACAGAGCGTTTTCCACCACCCCATGCGCCTTAACCTTGGAACTGGTGATGCTGGACCACTAGCTTTCTCAAGCTTTTCAGTTCTTGGGAAGTCGCTCTGATGAGCACCGAGAATGCTGAAAAACGGAAGCCCCTCAGTCACTTTCTGAGGATGGCAGTCATCACCGGGGTTGAAAGTGCTGTCCGAGTGCACATTGCGCGAGGTGATGTGACCTGCCCCCCACCAGCCCTACCAGGGTGAAGTTAGCGAAGTCCGTCACCCAGGAGAATGACGGACATGAAGAAGAGCAGAT
>CAYVGD010000081.1:0-10112 GCA_964450095.1 uncultured Polaromonas sp. | reverse complement strand
GCACGTAGTGCACGCCGCGCATGGCGGTGGCCACACGCATGGCGCCCACGTGGGGGGGGCCTTCGTAGGTCCAGAGCGTCAGTTGCATGGCGTGTGTCCTTGAACGGGTCAGGCGGCCAGGCGCTGGCGGCGCAGCAGCGGGCGGGTGAAAAGAGCGGCCAGGTCGCCGGCTTGCTCGTAGCCCTGGATGGGCGTGAACACCAGCTCGATCGCCCACTTGGTGGCCAGGCCCTCGGCCTCCAGCGGGTTGGCCAGGCCCAGGCCGCAGACCACGAGGTCGGGCTGCTGCTCGCGGCACCGGTCGAGCTGGCGCTCGACGTCCTGCCCCTCGGACAGCACGGTGCCAGCGGGCAGCAGCGCCAGCTCGGGCGCCAAGTGCTGGCGGTGCAGATAAGGCGTGCCGACCTCCAGCAGCTGCATGCCCAGCTCCTGCGAGAGAAAGCGGGCCAGGGGCACCTCGAGCTGCGAGTCCGGGAAGAAGAAGATGCGCTTGCCCTCGAGGACCTTTCGCTCGCGGGCCAGGGCTGTGTGGGCACGCTCCCGCGCCGGGGACACGGTGGCCTGGAAATGCGCCTCATCCACACCGAAGGCCTCAGCCGCGGCGTGCAGCCAAGCGGTGGTGCCCTCGGCGCCCAGCGGGAACGGTGCGGGCAGGTGCTGCGCGCCCCGTGCCTGCAGCAGGCGGGCGGTGTCGGCCAGGAAGGGCTGGGCCAGCAGGAAACGGGTCTGGCGGCCGATGGCCGGCAACTGGCCGGCGCGGCGGGGCGGAAAGAAACCCACCCGGGCGATGCCCAACTGGGACAGCAGGCGCCCCAGCTGATCTTCGACCACGTCGGCCAGGGTGCCGACCACGAGCAGTTCCAGCGGCTGGTTGGCGTCTGCCTCGGGCAGATCGGGCAAGTCGGGCACCAGCGAGGCCAGGCACGCGTCCTCGCCCTGGGTGAAGGTGGTCTCGATGCCGCTGCCGGAGTAGTTGCGCACCCGCACGCCGGTCTTGAGCGACAGGCGGGCAGCGGCGCGCGAGAGATCGAGCTTGATCACCTCGGACGGGCAGGAGCCCACCAGGAACAGCAGGCGGATGTCGGGGCGGCGCTCGAGCAGGCGGCCCACCACGCGGTCGAGTTCCGCGTTGGCATCGGCCAGGCCCGCAAGGTCGCGCTCATCGATGATGGCCGTGGCAAAGCGGGGTTCCGCAAAGATCATGACGCCGGCGGCCGACTGCAGCAGGTGCGCGCAGGTGCGCGAGCCGACGACCAGGAAAAAGGCGTCCTGCACCTTGCGGTGCAACCAGATGATGCCGGTCAGGCCGCAGAACACCTCGCGCTGGCCACGTTCGCGAAGCACTGGCGCGTCGGTGCAGCCGCCGTCGCTGCGAATGGGAATGATCTGGCTCATGCTGCCGCCTCCAGCGCGGGCGTGGACATGGACTGCAACCGCGCCGCACGCAGCTTGAGCACGAACTGCAGGGCGTTGACCACGTAGGCGGCATAGGCGGCCAGGGCCAGGTACATGAGCGGCTGCGCCTGCAGCCAGGCGCCGGCCAGGGCGGCCAGGTAGGCGGTGTGCAGGGCGAGCACCAGCATGCTGAAGACGTCTTCCCAGTAGAAGGCCGGCGCGAACAGGTAGCAGCCGAACACCACCTTCTCCCAGATGCAGCCGGTGACCATGATCAGGTAGAGCGCCAGGGTCTTGATCACCACGGACGCGGTGGCCAGTTCCTCACCCTGGCCGGTGAGGAGAAAACGCATCACGAAGCCCAGGCTGGCCAGGAACACCAGGAACTGCAGGGGGGCCAGCACGCCTTGCACCAGCGTCCAGGGGGACTCGTCGCGCCGCCGCCGCTCTTCGGGCGTGTAGAGGGGAGCGCGGTTTTCCCGGTCGGGCTGGGTGGTGGACATTGAAGCGTGAAATCTCATGCGGTTTGGGGGCAATTTAGGTGTTGCAACCTCTTGTGTCAAATTTTTATGACGTCACAATAAATTTACAGCTGAAAAAATAAGGGTTTTCCCTTAGATTAAAGGAAAGGTTTGACGCGACCGTCGAGCCCGCGGTACAAGCCTGACTCCAGGTCTGTCAAGACGAGTTGCGGCCCTCCGGGTCGGCCCAAGCGTTCGGCTGCAAACGCGCTGGACAGCGCCGAGGAAACGAGATGGGGTCGACCTTGAAACAACAGCACCCAGCGCGACAAGCGTTGCCTCATCTCGGCCACAGTACCGAGGTGGGGCAAAATCCAGGGCCGAGCCGAGCGGCGCGCACGCGCGCACTGCGGCAAGCCCTCACCCTCGACATCATTCCGCGACTGGTGCGCGCCCACTCCACCACTTCCATGCAAGCCGCCACCCGTGTCGGCGAATTGCCCGCGCTCGACAGCCAGGGGGTGCTCGACTTCGCGCACCTCGTGCTCCACGCGGAAGACGCGGAGCTTCAGGAGCGCGTGCAGGGCTTGCGGCGCCGCGGCGTGACCCATGAGCGCATCCTGCTCGACCTGCTCATGCCCGTGGCGCGGCACATGGGCCAGCTCTGGGAATACGACCTCTGCGATTTCCACGATGTGACCCTGGCCGTGGGCCGCCTGCAGCAACTGCTGCGCAGCACGCTGGCCGGTGGCTCACGTCCGGCACTGGTGCGGCCAGGCAGCGCGCCCCAACGCATCCTGCTGACCACGCCGCCGGGCGAGCAGCACACCTTCGGCCTGTCGATGGTGGGCGAGTTCTTCCACCAGGCCGGGTGGGACGTCGCCAATGGCTTTCTGGCAGGCGACGCGTCGCCGGTTCAGTTGGTGCGAGAGCAGCGCTTTGACATGGTGGGCTTGTCGCTGGGCAGCGGCGCCGGGCTGCCGGCGGCCGTGCGACTGGTCGATGACCTTCGCCGAGCCAGCCTCAATCGTGAAATTTTTATCATTGCGGGGGGGCCGATCTTCTCGCTGCACCCAGAATACGAACTACAGCTCTTGGTCGATGCAGTGATCACGGACGCCAGCAAAGCCCCCGCGCAGGCTGAGCAACTGCTCATGGAGAGGAAGGCCATGGCCGTATGAGAAGACGCGGGAACGCTCCAGACATTTCAACCAACCCAACACAGCCACGAATGCCCCAGCACGAGAGGCGTTTCGCCATGCCTGGCAAGTTCCTGTCGGACCTGGACGCCGATGCCGCTGCACGCCTGGTGACCGCTGCCGCGGACATCGTGCTCGTGCTCGACCACGAAGGCGTGATCCGCGACCTGGCCCTGGCCTCCAGCGACCTGCTCGAGTGGGGCTGCCAGCGCTGGCTGGGCAAGCCCTGGGCGCAGACGGTCACCGTCGAGAGCCAGCCCAAGGTGCGCTCGATGCTGGAGCCTGGCGCGGGCTCGCACGGTGCACACTGGCGCCAGGTCAACCACCTGACCGAGTCGGGCACGGACCTGCCGGTGTCCTATTCCATCGTGCCCATGGGCAGCCGCGCCTACAGCCTGGCCCTGGGCCGCGACCTGCGCCCACAGGTCGCGCTTCAGCAGCGCCTGGTGGCGGCCCAGCAGTCGATGGAGCGCGATTACTGGCGACTGCGCCAAGTCGAAACCCGCTATCGCCTGCTGTTCCAGACGGCCACCGAACCGGTGCTCATCCTCAAGGACGGGCTCGACCAAATCGAGGAAGCCAACCCGGCGGCCCAGCAACTGTTTGGTGATGCATCGCGACGGCCGGGCTGGAGCCTGACCGAAGGCGTGGCAGCGCACAGCTTGGCTGCGCTGCGCCAGATGCTCGAGCGCGTGCGCAGCGCCGGGCGCGCAGAGCCTGTCCCGGTGCAACTGGCTGGCAGCGACCAGACGCTGAGTGTGAGCGCATCCCAGTTCCGCCAGGACAGCTCGCTTTATTTTCTGCTGCGCTTTGCCGCACCGGGCCGCGCTGACTTGGCACCGACCGCCCTGGACGAGATGGCCCGCCTGTGGCCCCAGGTGCTGGAACACGCACCCGATGCCTGGATCGTGACCGACACCAGCGGCCACGTGCTTTCGGGCAACCATGCCTTCTTGGACATGGCGCAGCTGGCCAGCCCGGAGCAGGCGCGCGGCCAGACCCTGGACCGCTGGCTGGGCCGCTCCGAAGTCGATTTCCGGGTGCTGGCCTCCACGCTGCGGCAGCATGGCGCCGTGCGGCTGTTTGCAACCTGCATGCAGGGCGAGCACGGGGGCAGCGTCGATGTCGAGGTGTCTGCCGTGGCCACCGAGGCACAGGGCCAGCGCTGCTTCGGCTTTGCGGTGCGCGACATGGGGCGGCGGCTGAACGTGGACGGCCGCGGCACGAAAGAGCTGCCGCGCTCTGCCGGCCAGATGACCGAGCTGGTGGGCCGCATGCCGCTCAAGGACATCGTGCGTGAAACCACCGACCTGATCGAGCAGCTGTGCATCGAGGCCGCGCTGGAACTCACGCACGGCAACCGCGCCTCTGCTGCCGAAATGCTGGGACTGTCGCGCCAAAGCCTCTACATCAAGCTGCGGCGTTACGGCATCGGCGATGCGTCGGCCGAGCCTGAAGGCTCACCGCCAGAGGCCCCCGACCTGCCTGCGCGCTGAGTCTGAAATACCACACCGCCCGGCCCCGCCGGGCTTTTTTTCGCCCGACCGTGCTGCTGTTCGGAGGCAGAAAACACGAACGCATGTCATATTAAATTGACACAATGGTTTGTTTTTACTAAAACACAGCCATGGCGTACCCCTCCCTGCGCTCGGTCACCGAGCTTTTCAAGCCCATCACCTGGTTTCCGCCCATGTGGGCGTTTGCCTGTGGCGTGGTGGCTTCCGGGGTGACCCTGAGCGACCGCTGGGGGCTGGCGGTGCTGGGCGTGCTGCTGGCCGGTCCCCTGGTCTGTGCCACCAGCCAGGCGGTGAACGACTGGTTCGACCGCCATGTCGACGCCATCAATGAACCGCACCGTCCCATTCCCTCGGGCCGCATCCCCGGCCGCTGGGGCCTGTACCTGGCGCTGATGTGGACCGGGGTGTCGCTGGCGGTGGCCACCCTGCTCGGGCCCTGGGGCTTTGCCGCCGCTGCCCTGGGCCTGTTGCTGGCCTGGGCCTACAGCGCCCCGCCGGTGCGGCTCAAGCAAAACGGATGGTGGGGCAATGCCGCCTGCGGCATCAGCTACGAAGGCATCGCCTGGATCACGGGCGCAGCCGTCATGGCCGGAGGCGCCATGCCCGGCGGCGAATCGCTGGCGCTGGCCGCGCTCTACAGCGCTGCCACGCACGGCATCATGACGCTCAACGACTTCAAGGCCGTCACGGGCGACCGACGCATGGGCATCCGGTCATTGCCCGTGCAACTGGGCGTGATGCGCGCCGCCCGCGTGGCCTGCTGGTTCATGACCGTGCCGCAGTGGGTGGTGGTGGCCCTGCTGATCCACTGGCAGCAGCCCTGGCATGCCCTGGCCGTGGCCGCCCTGCTGGGAGTGCAGTTGGTGATGATGCGCCACTTCATGCGCGAGCCCGTGGGTCGCGCGCTCTGGTACAGCGGCCTGGGCGTGCCGCTGCTGGTCAGCGGCATGATGGTCAGCGCATTCGCGCTGCGCGCGCTGCAGGCCACAGGAGCCCAAGCGTGAACGGGCCCGCGCTGAACTGGCTGGGCATCGCCCGCCTCGGGCTGGTGCAGGCCTGCCTGGGTGCCATCGTGGTGCTCACCACCTCCACGCTGAACCGCATCATGGTGGTCGAACTGGCCCTGCCCGCACTGGTGCCGGGCGCACTGGTGGCGCTGCACTACCTGGTGCAGGTGGCGCGCCCGCGCATGGGCCACGGCTCGGACGTGGGCGGTCGCCATACGCCCTGGATCATCGGTGGCATCGCGCTGCTGGGCCTGGGCGCCATGGGCGCCACGCTGGCCACGCTGTGGATGGCCACCGAACCGGCGGCCGGGATGGCCCTGGCGATGCTGGGCTTTGCCCTGGTGGGCCTGGGCGTGAGCGCCAGCGGCACCTCGCTCCTGGCGCTTCTGGCCAAGCGCGTGCCCGAAGCCCGGCGCCCCGGCGCCGCCACCCTGGTGTGGATGATGATGATCATGGGCTTTGCCCTGACCGCGGGACTGGCCGGCCACTGGCTGGAGCCCTATTCGCCAACCCGGCTGGTGCAGGTGGTGGCTTGCGTCTGCGCGCTGGCACTGGCGGTGACCATCCTGGCGCTGCGCGGACTGGAAGGCCACGCAGCTGCGCCCCGGGCACAGGCGGCTGCGCCCGCAGCGGTTGTCCCCTTCGGCCAGACGCTGTCGCAGGTCTGGGCCGAACCGGTGGCCCGGCGCTTCACCATCTTCGTGTTCATCTCCATGCTCGCATACAGCGCGCAGGACCTCATCCTCGAGCCCTTCGCCGGCAGCGTGTTCGGCTACTCGCCCGGCGCCTCCACGCAGCTGGCGGGCGTGCAGCACGGCGGCGTGCTGGTCGGCATGCTGATGGTGGCCCTGGCCGGCGCCGTGGCGGCGCGCCTGGGGCCGCAGCACCGCTGGGCGGTGGTGGGTTCGCTGCGCGCCTGGACGGTGGGGGGCTGCATCGCCTCGGCGCTGGCGCTGCTGGGGCTGGTGATGGCCGGCCTGGTCGGCGGCGCCTGGCCGCTCCAGCCCACGGTGTTCGCCCTGGGCGTGGCCAACGGCGCGTTTTCCATCGGTGCCATTGGCTCCATGATGCGACTGGCAGGGCAAGGCCGCGAATCCCGCGAAGGCATCCGCATGGGCCTGTGGGGTGCGGCGCAGGCCGTGGCCTTCGGCCTGGGCGGTTTGGTGGGCACCGGCGCGAGCGACCTGGCGCACTGGCTGGTGGCCTCCAGCGGCCTGGCTTACGCCTGTGTCTTCGCGCTCGAAGCCGGCCTGTTCCTGATGTCGGCGCACCTGGCCTTCCGCCTGGCCGCCGGCACATCGCAAGACGCCTCGGTAACTGCGCGACAGCGCCCTGGCGGTGCGCCGCCCTCCCCTTCCTCCCTGGCTGCACGCCACATCTGAAAGCAGGTTCACAAGCATGCAAACCGACGACATCTTCGACGTGGTGGTGGTGGGCGGCGGCCCGTCCGGCGCCACTGCAGCCGACGAACTGGCCCGCCAGGGCCGACGTGTGCTTCTGCTGGACCGGGCCGGGCGCATCAAGCCCTGCGGCGGCGCCATCCCGCCGCGGCTGATCCGTGACTTCGCCATCCCCGACGAACTGCTGGTGGCACGCGCACGGTCGGCGCGCATGGTCGCGCCCTCGCAGCACAAGGTGGACATCCCCATCGAGAACGGCTTCGTGGGCATGGTCGACCGGGACGCCTTCGACGAATGGCTGCGCGAACGCGCGGCCAGCCACGGCGCCGTTCGCCGCACCGGCAACTTCGACAAGATCAGCCGGGGCGAGGACGGCATGGCCCGGGTGCATTACCTGGTGCGCGACCGCCACACCCAGGGCGAAGGCGAACCGGCGAGCGTGCGTGCGCGCTGCGTGATCGGCGCCGACGGCGCCCGCTCCGAGGTGGCACGCCAGTGCGTGCCGGGCGCAGACCGCACGCGCTACGTGTTCGCCTACCACGAGATCATCCGCCGCCCTGAACAGCCACCTGCCGGCTACGACCCCACGCGCTGTGACGTGGTCTACGACGGCCAGTTCTCACCCGACTTCTACGGCTGGGTGTTCCCGCACGGCGACACCCTGAGCATCGGCACCGGCAGCGCCGACCGGGGTTTTTCACTGCGTGCGGCGGTGGCCCGTTTGCGCGAGTCCAGTGGCCTGGCCGGCGCACAGACGCTGCGCCGCGAGGGCGCACCGATTCCGCTCAAGCCGCTGCCACGCTGGGACAACGGCCGCGACGTGGTGCTCGCCGGTGACGCCGCCGGCGTGGTGGCACCCGCCTCGGGCGAAGGCATCTACTACGCCATGCTGGGCGGGCAACTGGCCGCGCAGGCTGCGCATGCCATGCTCCTGAGCGGCGACTCCTCGCAGCTCAAGCTGGCGCGCAAGCGCTTCATGAAGGAACACGGCACCGTGTTCTGGGTGCTGGGCATGATGCAATGGTTCTGGTATTCGAGCGACAAGCGGCGCGAACGCTTCGTCAAGATCTGCGAAGACCGCGACGTGCAGCAACTCACCTTCGACTCGTACATGAACAAACGGCTGGCGCGCAAGAAACCCATGGCGCACGTGCGCATCTTCCTCAAGGACGTGGCCCATCTCCTGGGCCTGGCGCGGGTGTGAGGCCCTTCCTTTCAGAGCATGTGTGCAGCGCTGTCTCGCGCGGCCCTGGGCAAGAGGCGATCACAGACAGCACTGCAGCGAGTGGCCGCGACCGGGCTCGTCAGGCATGCAGTGGCTGAACTCTGGTCCAGCGGCTGGCTGACACTGGCCATCTTGGGGTTCACGCTGGCCGAAGTGGCTGCGCTTTGGCTGTTCCACCGCTGGAGCGGGCGCGGGCTTCCCGCAGGGGAATACGCCCTCAACTTGATGGCAGGACTCTGCCTGATGGCGGCCACCCATGCCGTGCTGGTGGGTGCCGCCTGGCCCTGGGCCGTGGCCTGCATGACCTTGGCAGGTGGCGCGCATGGCGCCGACCTGTGGCTCAGGTGGCGCCGGCGGTCCAGGGCATGACGCCCTTCACCGCCGGCTGGGCGGAATCAGCCCTTCTTGACGTAGGCGCTGCACCAGCCGGGGCCGGCGACCTGCTTGTTGCCGAAGATCGGACACGGCGCCCAAGCGTCGGTCGCCTTTCCTGCATACAACTGGCAGTTGTTGCACTTTTGCGCCGCCGCGTGCTTGGGATACTTCTTGGCATCGACTTTGGTGGTGTCGTGCAGGTAACCCAGTGCCTGGGCCTGGGGGTCTTTCTCGTCGAGACGGGGCGCCTGGGCTGCGGCCTGGGAGGCCCACACAGCGGCGGTGCCACCGCAAACGGCTTGCATCATGAAAATGCGGCGATTGGTCTTGGACATGGAGCTCCTTTGATGGTTGAGAATTTGCGACGCGGTTGTAACTCCACCGCTCGGACCGTGCAAACCCTGCCACCAGCAGGCCCAGCGAAAGCGTCAGGTATTCGCCTGGCGGATCACCGGGGGTCGCGGCGCGGCCGGGGGGTGCGCCACAGGTCCAGCAAGGCCAGAACCACCGGGGCGCCCAGGATCCACCAGGGAAGCCACTGGTACAGCTGTGCTTGCATGTCGATCTCCTTCAAGGGTCTTGGGACTCTCCAGCCTGGGGGCCAGACGGGCGGATCGGCCGAGGCTGCGTCCCACAGCCGGTGTCGGCGCGCTGCCTGCCCTGCCGTGGGCCGGGGCATACCCTGCAGCCTGCCCCGCAACATGCCACGCAGCCTGCCACCGACGCAGGCGCACCCGGGCCGCATCTCCGAGCGGGCAAAGCCATGAGCGTCCACCCACCGCAGACACCCCGCCCACTGCTGCCCGTGCTGAGCGGCGAGCAGGTGTTCTTTGAAAGCGACGGCCGCCCGGTGGGCTGCCATGTGGCGGGCCAGGGCCGGCCCTTGATTCTGGTGCACAGCATCAACGCCGCCGCCTCGGCCGCCGAGATGCGGCCGCTGCACGAGCACTACCGGCTCAGCCGCACCGTCTTCAGCGTGGACCTGCCGGGTTTCGGCAGTTCCGACCGCAGCGACCGCAGCTACACCCCCCGGCTCATGGCCGATGCCCTGCACGACCTGACGGCCCTGGTGCGCCAGCGCTGCGGCCCGCAGCCGGTGGATGCGCTGGCGCTGTCGCTGTCGTGTGAATTCCTGGCACGGGCGGCCACCGAGGCGCCGCAGCACTTTCGCAGCCTCGCCCTGGTCAGCCCCACCGGCCTGGCTGGACGCGACCACCGGCGCGGCCCCGCGGGCCAGCCCCTGGGCCCGGCCTGGGCGCTCCAGTTGCTGCGTAGGCCCGGCTGGGGCCGGCTGCTCTACCGGGGCCTGACGCGGCCGGGGGTGATCCGCTTTTTCCTCCAGAAGACCTGGGGGTCCAAGACCATCGACGAGCGCCTGTGGCAGGACGCGGTCGACATCAGCCGCCAGCCCGGGGCCGAGCACGCGCCGCTGCATTTCGTGGCGGCACAGCTGTTCAGCCGCGACATCCAGGACGTGTACGAGCGCATCACCCAACCGGCCTGGATGAGCCACGGCGTGCGAGGTGACTTCAC
>CAYVGD010000080.1:0-10128 GCA_964450095.1 uncultured Polaromonas sp. | reverse complement strand
CCGAGAAGAACCGCGTCTCGCTGGGTCTCAAGCAGATGGGCGACGACCCCTGGATGGGCGTCTCGCGCCGCTACCCCCAGGCCACCCGCCTCTTCGGCAAGGTCACCAACATCGCCGACTACGGCGCCTTCGTCGAGCTCGAGCCCGGCATTGAAGGCCTGGTGCACGTCTCCGAGATGGACTGGACCAACAAGAACGTGGCCCCCTCCAAGATCGTCTCCCTGGGTGACGAGGTCGAGGTCATGGTGCTCGAGATCGACGAAGACAAGCGCCGCATCTCCCTGGGCATGAAGCAATGCAAGGCCAACCCCTGGCAGGAATTCGCGCAAAACACCAAGCGCGGCGACCGCGTCAAGGGCCCGATCAAGTCGATCACCGACTTCGGCGTGTTCGTGGGCCTGGCTGCCGGCATCGATGGCCTGGTGCACCTGTCCGACCTGTCCTGGAACGAGACCGGCGAAGCCGCCGTTCGCAACTACAAGAAGGGCCAGGAAGTCGAAGCCATCGTGCTGGCCGTCGACGTGGACCGCGAGCGCATCTCCCTGGGCATCAAGCAGCTCGACGGCGACCCGTTCTCGACCTTCGTGTCGGTCAACGACAAGGGCTCCATCGTGACCGGCAAGGTCAAGACCGTGGATGCCAAGGGCGCTGAAATCGACCTGGGCGAAGACATCATCGGCTACCTGCGCGCCAGCGAGATCTCCCGCGACCGCGTGGAAGATGCCCGCAACGTGCTCAAGGAAGGCGACGAAGTCTCGGCCGTGGTGGTCAATGTGGATCGCAAGACCCGCAACATCCAGCTGTCCGTCAAAGCCAAGGACTCGGCCGACCAGGCAGAAGCCATGGCCAGCCTGAACCAGAGCACGGGCAACGCCGGCACGACCAGCCTGGGCGCCCTGCTGCGCGCCAAGCTGGACAACACCAACAACGGCTGATCCGGCGCACTGCGCCGAGGCGGGACAGGCTGCCCCTCGGGGCGGGCTGTCCCGCTTTTTTCTGACCCGTTCGACCGCCACCGCGGCCCCAGACATGACCCGCTCAGACCTTGTCGAAGAACTGGCCGAACGCTTTCGGCAGCTCACCCACAAAGACGCCGAATCGGCCGTCAAGGCCATCCTGGACGCCATGGGCGATGCCCTGGTGCGAGGACACCGCATTGAAATCCGCGGCTTCGGCAGCTTTTCCATCAATCGCCGCCCACCCCGCATGGGCCGCAACCCACGCTCCGGTGAAAGCGTGGCCATCCCTGAAAAACGCGTGCCGCATTTCAAGCCAGGCAAAGCCCTGCGTGAAGCGGTGGACGCCCGCACCGACGCGCTCGAAAAAGAAGCCCGCTGACAGCTCGCAATCGGCCCGGCGGGCTGCCCGCCAGCGTGCACTCCCTGAGGCTGCCGCACTCACCTGGCGCATCGGCCCAGGGCCCTGAACCCACGCACGCCCGCATGGCCGTGGCCGCCCACCCAGTGGCTGGGGCGGCGCTGACTACAATTTGCCCCACCACCCGGGAGCTGCGCGCTTGAAATACCTCTCATGGCTGCTCAAGGCAGCCATCTTCTTCACTTTGTTTGCGTTCGCGCTGAACAACCAGCACGTCGTGACGGTGAACTTCTTCTTCGGCCGCCACTGGCAGGCACCGCTGGTGCTGGTGGTGCTGGTGGCCTTCACCGCAGGCCTGGCCTTGGGCGTGCTGGTGATGGTGCCGCGCTGGTGGCGCGGCCGCCGCGCCAAAGCCCAGCCCGCGCCGCAAGCCGCACCGCAAGCCACCACGCCCCCCGATACCCAGGCACCGCATGGAATTTGACTTCACCTGGCTGCTTCTGGGTCTGCCGGTCGCCTTTGCGCTGGGTTGGCTGGCCTCGCGCCTGGACCTGCGGCAACTGCGCATCGAGAACCGCCAGGCGCCCAAGGCCTACTTCCGGGGCCTGAATTTCCTGCTCAACGAGCAGCAGGACCAGGCGATCGACGCCTTCATCGAGGCGGTACAGAACGACCCGGACACTTCCGAGCTCCACTTCGCCCTGGGCAACCTTTTCCGCCGCCGCGGCGAGTACGACCGCGCCGTGCGCGTGCACGAACACCTGCTGGCCCGGGGCGACCTCACCCAGACCGAACGCGACCGGGCCCAGCACGCGCTCGCGCTCGACTTCCTGAAGGCGGGCCTGCTGGACCGTGCCGAGGCGGCGCTCACCAAGCTGGAGGGCACGGCCTTCGCACAGGAGGCGCGCCTGGCGCTGCTGGCCATCTATGAGCGCTCGCGCGACTGGCGCCGCGCCGGTGAGATCGCGGCCCGGCTGGACGAGGCCGGCCCGGGCAGCTTCCAGGTTCGGCGGGCGCACTACCTGTGCGAACGCGCCCAGGCCAGCGTCTCCTCCGGGGACACGACGCAAGCCTTGGCCTTGATGGCGCAGGCCCATGCGCTGGCGCCGCAGTCACCGCGGCCGCTGCTCGAGCAGGCCAAGCTCCTGCTGCAACTGGGCCGACAGGGCGACGCCTTCGACAGCCTGCTGCAGTTGGCCAGCCTCGCGCCTCAGGCCCTGCCGCTGGCTGCCGGCCTGCTGGCGCGCCTGGCCCGGGACACCGGGCGCCAGGCGCAGGCCCGCGAGATGCTCTCGCACAGCTACGCCAGCGCGCCCTCCATCGACCTGGTCGATGCGCTCATCCAACTCGACCCTGGCGAGGCAGCCGCCCGGCAGTGGTACGTGCGACACCTGGAGCAGGAGCCCTCGCTCATTGCCGCCGGCAAGTGGCTGGCCGCTGAGCAGCTTGCGCCGCCCGAGAGGCAGGCGCTGGTGCAGCGCGCGATCGACCGCGCCAGCAAGCCGCTCATGCGCTACCGCTGCGCGGCCTGCGGTTTCGAGGCCAGCCAGCACTTCTGGCAATGCCCGGGCTGCCAGGCCTGGGACAGCTACCCGGCCCGCCGCATCGAAGAACACTGACAGAACCACCGCATGATCCTCCGCCCCGAACAACTTGCCCGTGCCCGCGTCCTGGTGGTCGGTGACGTCATGCTGGACCGTTACTGGTACGGCCCGGTGGACCGCATCTCCCCCGAGGCGCCCGTGCCGGTGGTGCGCGTGACGCGCCAGGAAGAGCGCCTGGGCGGCGCCGCCAACGTGGCCTACAACGTCGCATCGCTGGGCGCGCAGGCCTCGCTGCTGAGCGTGGTGGGCGATGACGACGCCAGCCACAAGCTCGAGGCCATCGTGGCCGGCACCGGCATTCAGCCGCATTTCGGGCGCGACGCGCAAATGCACACCACGGTGAAGCTGCGCATCATCGGCCGGCAGCAGCAACTCATCCGCCTGGATTTTGAGAACACCCCTGAAACGGAAGTCCTGGCTTCCCAGACCGAGGCGTTTGCGCGGCTGCATGCCGAGCACGATGCGGTGCTGTTTTCCGACTACGGCAAAGGGGGCCTGGCCCACGTGCAGGCCATGATCGGCCAGGCCCGCGGCTCGGGCAAGGCGGTGCTGATCGACCCCAAGGGCTCGGACTATTCCCGCTACGCAGGGGCCACGGTGATCACGCCCAACCGCGCCGAACTCGAACACGTGATCGGCGCCTGGCACACCGAGGCCGAGTTGCACCGCAAGGCCCATGCGCTGCGCGAGCAGCTCTCGCTCGAGGCGCTGCTGCTGACCCGCAGCGAAGAAGGCATGACGCTTTTCGACGCACAGGGCGAATTGCATGTAGCCGCCCAGGCCCGGGAAGTGTTCGACGTCACCGGAGCGGGCGACACGGTCATCGCCACACTGGCCGCCATGCTGGCAGCGGGTCTTGCGCTGCGCGACGCAGTGCCCATCGCCAACCGCGCCGGCGGCATCGTGGTCGGCAAGTTCGGCACCGCCACCGTCACCCATGGCGAGCTCTTCGCCGCCCCCTGAGAAAGAAACTTCCATGCGCATCGTCGTCACAGGCGCGGCCGGCTTCATCGGCTCCAACATCATCAAGGGCCTGAACGCCCGCGGCATCACCGACATCATCGCGGTGGACGATCTCACCGAAGGCGACAAGTTCCGCAACCTGGCGGACCTGCAGATCGCCGACTACGTGGATGCCGACGACTTCTACGACCTGTTCGCCGAAGGCGGCTACGGGCAGGTGGAAGCCGTGTTCCATGAGGGCGCGTGCAGCGACACCATGGAGACCAACGGCAAGTACATGATGGACAACAACTACACACTCTCGTGCGAGTTGTTCGAAGCCTGCCAGGCCCAAGGCTCGCGGCTGCTCTATGCCTCGTCTGCCGCCACCTACGGCGGCTCGGACACCTTCCGCGAAAGCCCCGAGTTTGAAAAGCCGCTGAACGTCTACGGCTACTCCAAGCTGCTGTTCGACCAGCGCCTTCGGCGTGAACTCGGCGCAGGCTTTCAGCAAGCGCGCACGCAGGTGGTGGGCTTTCGCTACTTCAATGTCTATGGCCCACGCGAGCAGCACAAGGGCCGCATGGCCAGCGTGGCCTTCCACCAGTTCCACCAGTTCCGCACCGAAGGCAAGGTCAAGCTGTTCGGCGAATACGGCGGCTACGGGCCCGGCGGGCAGATGCGCGACTTCGTGTTCGTGGACGACGTGGTGGCGGTGAACCTCTGGTTCTTCGACCACCCCGAAAAAAGCGGACTCTTCAACCTGGGCACCGGCCGCGCGCAGCCCTTCAACGACGTGGCGCTCGGCGTGGTGCAGGCGCTGCAAAAGCCCGGGCAGAAACAGCCGCTGACGCTCGAGCAGGCGCTGTCGCTGGAACTGATCGACTATGTGGCCTTCCCCTCTGCGCTGGTGGGCAAGTACCAGTCCTACACCCAGGCCGACCTCACAGCCCTGCGCGCAGCCGGCTGCGACCACCAGTTCGCCGACGTGGCCACCGGCGTGGCCAGCTACATGAGCACGCTGGCAGCGCAAAAACACGGCTGAGACACAGCGGCCCCGACACATCCGGGATGTGTTCACGGAACGCATCGCTGTCCACCTGCCTGGAGCTTCGGACAGGAGTGCCGGCCATTGGCGCCTGCCGACAGCGTCTGCATACAGTGCCTCCTGACAGCTCAGGCTGATGGTTCAGGCTGAAGGCTCTTCTGACAGCACCTGTCCGTGGCGCCTGCCGTCCGCACCAGCCACGTACCCACACCACGTGCACAGTGAGCCCACCGCTTTGCCCGTGCTTTGCCCGTGCATTGGCCGAGCGCTGCGGCCTCGCGCACTGGCCATGCTCGGCGGCTTAGGCGCTCCTGCGCAAGTCCTTGGTGCATGTGCGTGCGAACTCCTCAGCGGTCATTGTCAGGCGCACGCTTCGGGCCTTTCCCCAAGCCCCCGTCAAGCGCCACACGGCAGGGGTGGCGCCTTCGGTGCGGGGCGACGGACACAGGATCCACCAGCAGCGGGCATGCCGACCTCGACAAGTCGGCAGGACGGACCTGCGCTGCTGTCGAACTCCTGCCACAGCACACCTTAAGTTTCGTAAAGGTCCCACCCTGCGCCGGTCCCGACCGCCACAGCGCGCTTAAGCTGCGAGCGCCCGGCACCCGACGTTCAGGGCAAGCCACGAAAGGGGACCTGCCATGCTCGTCAAAACGCTCTCACTGCTGCTGGCCTTCGGCCTGGGCATGGCCTGGGCCGCAGCCGATGTGAACCGCGCCACAGAGGCCGAACTCGACGGCATCAAGGGTCTGGGGCCGGCGCAGACCCGCCGCATCCTGGCAGAGCGGGAAAAAGGCCATTTCAACGACTGGGCCGACCTGCAGCGCCGGGTCAAGGGCATGGGCCAGGAGCGTTCAGTGCAGTTGTCAGACCAGGGCCTGCGGGTCAACGGCCTGCCGCATCCTTGGCGCAACACGCCTGCACACGACCACCCTGCACGGCCTGTGACCCCCAGCGGTTCCTGACCCAGCCCCGCCGGCTCGGCCGTGGCTGCACGCTTCGAAGGGGTGTTCTTGGCGGTACGCTCCAACGCAGTGCCCTTGGCTTCACCCCCGCCTGACCTACCTCTCTTGCGCAGAGCGAGGATGCACAGGCCCAGGTAGCCGGGCCAGGCGGTCGGAAAGGCAAGAAACCGCCCAGCCTGGAGACCCACCCGTTTGGCAGCGAGTCAGCGCAACACGAGGTCGAGCCCGGAGCACGGGCTGCCTCAGGCCGCTTCAGGCCGTCACAGGCCACTCACGCCGCCTCAGACCACTTCAGGTCCGTCACAGACCACTCAGACTACTCAGGCCGCCTCGCGCACCCCGCACACCAGCGCACCCGGGTCGTTGTGCGTCACCAGACGCTCGTTCTTGGCATGCGCGACTTCCATGTCGCGCGGCAGCGCCACGCCGTTCTTGACGGCCAGCACCTCGGCCATGACGCTGACTGCGATCTCGGCCGGTGTCTTGCTGCCGATGTAGATGCCGATCGGTCCCCGCAGGCGGGCGAGGTCTGCCTCGCCCATGCCAAAGTGCTCCACCATGCGCTGGTGGCGCGCCTCGTTGTTGCGCCGCGAACCGATCGCCCCCACATAGAAGGCCTCGGTGCGCAGCGCCTCCAGCAGCGCCAGGTCGTCGAGCTTGGGGTCGTGCGTGAGCGCGATCACGCAGCTGCGCCGGTCGGGGCGGAATGAGGCCACCACGTCATCGGGCATCTCACGGGTGAGCATGGCGCCTGCCACGCCCCAGGCGCCCGCGTATTCCTCACGCGGGTCGCACACGGTCACGGCGAAGCCGCTGAAAAGCGCCATGGTCGCCAGGTACTCGGTCAGTTGGCCGGCACCGATCAGCAGCATGCGGTACTCGGGGCCGAAGGTGTTGGCGAGTTCGGCGTCGCTGATGGCCAGTTCGGCCGGCGTCTGCGCCGGCTGCAGCGACAGCGCGCCATCGGCCAGGCGCACGCTGCGGCGCATGAGCTGGCCGGACTCCAGGGCTCGCACCAACTCGGCCAGGTGCTCGGCCGGCGGGTCCCACTCCAAAAGCAGTTCCAGCGTGCCGCCGCAAGGCAGACCGAAGCGGTGTGCCTCATCGGCGGTCACGCCGTATTTCACGAACGCGGGCGCGCCGCTGGGAATGGCGCGGGCATCGCTGGTCGCCGGTGCGGTGTAGGCGCGGGTGTACTGGTAGATGAGGTCGTCTTCGATGCAGCCGCCCGACACCGAGCCCACCACAGATCCGTCCTCGCACAGCGCCATGATCGAGCCCACCGGGCGGGGGGACGAGCCCCAGGTGCGCACCACCGTGGCCAGCAGCGCGCGTCGGCCGGCCTGACGCCAGTCGCGCAAGGTGCGCAGCACCATCACGTCGAGGTTTTCCATGGTGTCTCCTTCAATGAACCAGCCAAAGCAAGGCCGCCATGAGCACCGCACCTCCGCCCGCGCAGGCCAGGGCCGGCAGCATCACGCCCGGCAGGCCGGCGCCTGAAACTGCCGCAGCCACAGCCGGGGGCGCGCCTGGTGCATCCGGAGCGGCCGCGATACCGGCCACCGTTCCTCCATAGCGCCGCTGCATTTCCTCGTCAAAGCGGCGAAAGAAGTCTTCGGCCAGTGAACGGGCGGCGCCATCGATCAGGCGCTGCCCCAGCTGGGCCACCTTGCCGCCCACCGAGGCCTGCACCGTGTAGGCCAGTTCGCATCCGGCCGGCTGGGGCGCAAGCTGCACCTGCGCATGGCCCTTGCCGAAACCGGCCGGGCCGCCCTGCCCCTCGAACAGGATGCGGTAACTGTGCGGCGGGTTCACGTCGGTCAGGGCGATCTGGCCCTTGAACTTGGCCGACACCGGCCCGATGCGAAGCGACATGCCGATGGCGTATTGGTTGTCGCCCGTGGGCAGCACGCTGTCGCAGCCGGGGATGCAAAGCTTGAGCACTTCCGGGTCGTTCAGCGAATCCCAGGCCTGCTGCTGGCTGACGCCCAAGGCGCGGGTGGCTTGCATGTCCATGCGTTGTCTCTTTCTTGTGTTCTGGAGTGGGACGGGCCACCTTCAAGCGGGGCGGCATCAGGGCTCAGCGAACATTGTGCAGCAGCCGCGCCAGGCTGCGCGCCAGGTCCTCGAGCCGGCTGAGGTTGTGCACGGCGAGCATGGCGTGAGCTTGGCGATGCAGCACGGCGGCCCCGCGCGCCAGTGGCGCGTAGCCGTCGTAGCGCATCAGCGGGTTGAGCCAGAGCAGGCGCCTGCAGTGCAGCCGCAGCCATTGCAACTGGGCTTGCAGTTCCTCAGGCTCCCCGGTGTCCAGGCCGTCGGTGATGAGCAGCACCAGGCTGCGCCGGCCCACCAGGGCGCGGCCGTGGCGCCGGCGCAGCTCGGCCAGCGATGCGCCCAGCCGGGTGCCGCCGCCGTAGTCGGCGATGGCGGCGTTGGCCGACGCGAGCATGGCATCGGTGTCCCCCTGGCGAAAGCTCGCGCCCAGGTCGGTCAGGTGGGTGCCGAAGGCCAGCACCTCGCGCCGGCGGTGGCCGCGCGTGGCGGCATGCAGGAAGGCCAGCAAGAGCCGCGCGTAGCGTTCCATGGAACCCGACACATCCACCAGCACCAAGAGCGGCAGCGGCTGCAGTCGCCGGGAAAGCCGCGGCAGTTCCATGAGCTCGCCACCCGTGCGGGCGGCGCGGCGCATCACGCCCGGCCAATGCGGCCGACCGCCGCGCAAGCCCGGCACCATGCGCCGCGAGGGCAGCTCTGGCAGAGGCAGCGACACCTCGCGGGCCAGGCGCTCGACCAGGCGGTATTCGTCGGCCGACAGCGCGTTGAAATCTGCATGGCGCAGGCGCTCCAGGTCATTGGCCGTCATCGCCGCATCGAACTCGATCTCCCGGTCGGGCCGGGCGACGGGGGCTGGGGCCGGGGCCGGCGGGCGGGCCGGGTTCAGCGCATCGCGCACGCGAGGTCGCTTCTGGGAAGGCTCGGCCCGGCCCTCTGCGGTGGGCAGCATCTGGGCCAGCAACTTGTTGGCCAGTTGCGGGTCGCGGAAGAAGGCGTCGAACAGTTCGCGGAAGACGGCGCGGTCCTGCTCGCGGCTGACCAGCACCGCCTCCAGCGCGGCCGAGAGGTCGTCGCGCCGGTCCAGTTCCACCAGGGCCGCAGCCTGCTGCGCCAACGCGATGCGGGAGGCGTCCACCGGCACGCCCGCGCGGCGCAGGGTGCGGCCAAAACCGACCAGGTTCTCGGCCAGGCGGCCGCGCCGGGCGTCACCGAGCGCCATGGCAGCAGTTCGCCCGTCGCGGACCGCCTTGGAGCGACGGCCTCAAAAGCCCAACCCTGGCTGGCGCTGACGCCTGGCGCATCACAGCGGCTCTTCGGCCTGCAGGATCTCCCCGGCCAGTTCGGCAGTGAGCGCGGCCACGTCTTCGCGTTGCTTGAACAGGATGCCGGCGGTGTCGGCCACCAGTTCGGGGGCGAGCGCCAGCGTGTCCAGCGCCACCAGCGCCTTGGCCCATTCCACGCTTTCGGCAATGCCGGGCGCGCGCTGGAAGGCGTCCTTGAACGGTGCCTGCCTGAGCTTGGCCACGAAGGCTGCCACCTGGCGCGTCAGCTGTTCGCTCGCGCCGGGCACCTGGGCGCGCACGATGGCCAGTTCGCGCTCGCGTTCGGGGTAGTCGAGCCAGTGGTACAGGCAGCGGCGCTTGACGGCATCGTGCAATTCGCGGGTGCGGTTGCTCGTGAGCAGGGTCACGGGCGTGGCTTCTGCGCGCACGGTGCCCAGCTCCGGAATGCTGACCTGGTACTCGCCGAGGTACTCGAGCAAAAAAGCCTCGAAGGGCTCGTCAGCGCGATCCACCTCATCGATCAGCAGCACCGCCCCGGGCGCCGGGGTCTGCAGGGCCTGCAGCAGCGGGCGGCGGATCAGGTAGTGACCCGTGTAGACCTCGCGCTCCACGTCACCGCCCTCCCCACGCCCCTCGGCTGCGCGCATGTGCAGCAGCTGTGCGGCGTAGTTCCATTCGTAGAGCGCTTCCCGCTGCTCGAGTCCGTCGTAGCACTGGAGGCGGATGAGTTCGCGCTCCAGCGCCCGGGAAAGCGCCTTGGCCAGTTCGGTCTTGCCCACGCCGGGCTCGCCTTCGAGCAAGAGCGGGCGGCCGAGTTTGAGCGCCAAGAACACAGCGGTGGCCAGACGCCGATCGGCGGAGTAACCGGACTGCTCCAGGGCGCGGATCAGTTCATCGACGGTGTGGAAAGGGGA
>CAYVGD010000079.1:0-10283 GCA_964450095.1 uncultured Polaromonas sp. | reverse complement strand
TGCACTTCTTCCTGCGCTTTGGCACCCGGCCGGGGCACTTCTTCGGCGGCCTGGGGCTGACCGTCTCGTTCATCGGCAGCCTGGTGCTGGGCTACCTGGGCGTGCTCAAGCTGCTGGGCGAGTCCATCGGCGACCGGCCGCTGCTGGCCCTGGGCTTTTTCCTGGTGATGGGCGGGCTGCAACTGCTCACCACAGGCGTGCTGGCCGAACTGCTCATGCGCATCTACTACGACGGCGGGCATGCGCGGCCGTACCACACGCGCCAGGACGAGGATGTCGCAGACGGCGACGGCTGGCATGCCTGAGGCCCGCGCAAGCGTGGGCCTGGCGCGTCCGCTGCTGGCTGCGCTGGGGGCCATCGTGCTGCTGCGCATCGCCGTGATGCTGGCCAGCGGCGCGGGCCTGCACGTGGACGAGGCGCAGTACTGGGATTGGTCGCGCCGGCTGGACTGGGGCTACTGGTCCAAGCCACCGGTGATCGCGGCGCTGATCGCGGCATCGACGGCGCTGGCCGGCGACGGCGTGCTGGGCGTGCGCCTTTTGAGCATGCTCTGCTGGGGCGCGGCCTGCGCCGTGCTGGGCTGGCTGGCCTGGGACATGGCCGGCCGCGGCCAGAGCGGGCGTCGCGCGGGCCTCTGGAGCGCCCTGCTGCTGGCTGGCACGCCCGCCGCGGGCATCCTGGGCATGGCCGCCACCACCGACGCGCCGCTCATGCTGTGCTGGGCCGGGTGCATGGCGCTGTCGTGGCGGGCGCTGCGCACGCCGCCGGGCCAGAACCCCCTGCCCTGGTGGCTGGCCGCCGGCGCAGTGATGGGCCTGGGCCTGCTGGGCAAGTACACCATGGCCGTGGCCGGCGCCGGCTGGGCCGCGATCTTCCTCCTGCACTGGCGCAGGCACGGGCTGGGGCTGGTGGCGGCGGGCCTGGTGGCGCTGGCCGTGTTCAGCCCCAACCTGGTCTGGAATGCCGGCAACGGCTGGCCCACGCTGGGCCACACCGCCGAGATCACGGTGGCGGCCGCCACCCCGGCCAGCGGCAAGTTGGCCTCGGTGGCGGAGTTCGCGCTCGGCCAGTTGCTGCTGCTCGGCCCTGCGGGGCTGGTGGTGGCGGTGCTGGTGTGGCGTCGACGCGGCGCAGCGGCTGCCGCCCCACAGGACGGGACGCCCATGGACCCGACCGTGTTCGCGCTGGCGTTCTCGCTGCCACTTGTGCTGGTGGCGCTGGCGCAGTCGATCAACGCGCGGGCCAACATGAACTGGACAGCCCCGGCCCTGCTGGGCGTGTGCCTGTGGCTGGGTGCGCTGGCCAGCCGCAGCCTGGGCCGCCGCGCGCTGCTGGCGGCCACCTTGGCGGGTGTGCTGCTGCCTGCCGCACTGTCGCTGGCCAGCCTCTTGCCGCAGGTGCGTGAGCGCGGCCAGCTTCGCTCGCCCCACCTGGACCTCTGGGCACGGATGCGCGGCTGGGAGCCGGCGCTGGGCGCGCTGGCGCCTGCGCTCGAGGCGCGGGCACCGCTCCCGGTGGCGGCCACCACGCGCGACCTGGTGGTGCATGCGCGCTACGCGTGGCGCGCGCAGCCTCAGCAGGTGCAGGCCTGGCCCTGGCCCGGCCGGCCGCGCCACCACTACGAACAGTTTCACGCGCTCTGGACCCCTGGCCAGGCACAGCCGCCCGAGGTGCTGCTGCTCTCGGACGGCGAACCGCCTGCGCACATCCGCCAGGCCTACCCGCACTGGCAGCGGCTCGAGGCAGCCCGATGGGGCCGGCTGGACCTGCAGCTGTGGCGCGCCAGCCTCCAGCCCTGAGACGCCGCGTGACCCCTGCATCGATGCCTACCGACACGCCGGACCGCCCCAGCGCCCGGCGTTCGACGCGCCTGGGCGCCGCACCCTCCACCCGACACAAAATCTCCACATGCGCTTGAAGACCCGCCACCAGGAGATGCTGGCCCTGGCCCTGTGCACCATCGCCGCAACGGTGCTGTTCGAGCTCTGGCCAGCGCTGGACCTGGCCGTGAGCAGGCGCTACTTCGACGGCACAGCCTTCGTGGGCCACCAGTGGGGCTGGGCCAACCTCGTCTACCACGGCGTACCCCGCCTGGGCGGCTGGCTGGTGCTGGGCGCTGCGGTGCTGGCGCTGCTGCCGCTGGCCGGCCGCTGGGGCCGCAGCTGGGTCAAGCCCTGGCTCCAGCGGCGGGCGATCGCCAGCCTCCTGATGGTGCTGCTGGGCGTGGGCCTGCTGGTGCACAACGGCCTGAAGGACAGCTGGGGCCGGCCGCGGCCCGCGGACGTGCAGGCCTTCGGCGGGGCCAAGGTCTACCAGGCGCCGCTGCAGCACTCCACGCAGTGCGAGCGCAACTGCTCCTTCGTGAGCGGCCATGCGGCCGCGGGCTTTGCGCTCATCAGCCTGGGCCTCTTCGGCAGCCGGCGCACGCGCTGGCGCTGGTGGATGATCGGCACGGTCGCCGGCAGCGTGATCGGCCTGGCCCGCATCGTGCAAGGGCGCCACTTCTTCGGCGACATCGTGTTCTGCCTGCTGGTGCTCTGGCTGGTGAGCGTGCTGCTGCGCCAGGCATGGCTGCACCTGGCGGCATGGCGGCGGGCGGCGCGCAGCAGGAAACGACTGGCCGCAGCGGCCTGAGGCGGGGCGGCCAGGTCGGCCGCCCAGCGTTCACTTGATCAGCGCCTGAGCCGGCTTGAAGGCCGGGTGGTCGGCCGTGCGCAGCCACTCGAACACCACCATCTCGGTGGTGACCAGCTCGGCACCTGCGCCTGCCAGGCGGTCGAAAGCGGCGTCGCGGTTGCGCTCGCTGCGCGAGCCGCAAGCATCGGTCACCACCCACACCTCAAACTCCTCGTCCAGGAGCTCGAGCGCGGTCTGCATCAGGCACACGTGCGCCTCGCAGCCGGCGATCACCACCGCCGCCCGGCCCTCCTCCTGCTCTGCGGGCTTTTGCAAGTGGCGCGGCAGGCTGCGCGCGTTGCCGCCCGGCTTGCGCACGGGTGGCCGCAGCAGGCTGGCCAGGCCGTCGGCCACCGCGCTGAAGTGCATCTTGTCCAGCGCGCGCGCGCCGGCGGCCGCCAGCGCGGCCTGCAGCTCGGGCACCTGGCCGCCGAGCTTGGCAGGGTTCTGGGCGGTGGCCACCACGGGCACGTGCATGAGCTGCGCGGCCTGGGCCAGGCGCCGGGCATTGGCCAGCACCGACCCTGCGTCATGGATGGCGGGCATCAGCCGCTCCTGGTAGTCCACCAGCACCAGCTGGCAATCGTCCGCATCGAGCAACATGGTTCTTGTCTTTTTCCTGGAAAACTGCACGGACCCCGTGGGGCCGCCGCGCACGCCAGCGCGGTGACAAGACTATACGCGCAGGCCCCTTGGGCAAAGAGCGCCATCCAGCGCCGCGCCTGCGCACCCGCCCTCTCGGGCGGCCGCAGCCCGACGCGTCAGCGGCCGAGGTCTTCGATGGCGTCGATCACCATGCCCGTGCCCACGGCGATCAGCAGGATGTCTGCGGCCACGCGCACGAAGCGGTGACCGGCCGGCGGCGTGCCCAGCCGCACCGAAATCGAAGGCGGCAGGTCGTGGTACACCACACCCGAAGCCAAGGGCTGGCCGACCCGGTAGGCTTTCTTGGCCTGGCCGGGCGGCAGGCATCCCTGGCCCTTCTTGGCCAGGCCCGGGGGGCATCCACCGACACCGAACTGCTGGGCGTAGCCCTGGTGCACCGCGATGCGCTGGGGCTCGCCGAAGTAGCCGCCGATGCGGATGTCGATACGGGTTCCACCGGCCTGCACCTGGGGCCCGGCGTGTTGCTGCCACGACCGATCCTGGCCGCCGGGGTGCGCCTGCGCCGCTGACCCGTGCTGCGCCTTCTTGCCGCCACCGGCCCATTCGGGTTTCTCGGCGTGCGCCGCGTCGGGCCAGAGCCAGAGCAAGCCCAGCAAGAGGCTGCTGCCGAGCGCCACGCGCCAACGCGCAGGGCTGGCCGAGGGGTGAACAAGCGCTTGCGTGCGGATGGGCGCACGGGCCGGGGGCTGATGTGGCTGGACCATGGGCTCATCCTAGGTGCGCCGGTCGCGCTGCCGTGTAGGACAAGGCCCACACCTGGGCCTCTGGGCGGCGCTGCACCGCCTGGAGCCGCCGAGCAGGTAAAGGTTGATTGCAGAGGGCCGCACGCGGGCGGGTGTCGCCATACTGGAGCGACCACCCTTCTGTGGAGACCGGCCATGAGCAGTGCATCCCCCTCAGGTGACCCCAGCGGCATGAACCCCGGTGATGAAGCCCCGCCCGGCACACCGGGCACGGGCGAGGACATCTGCCACGAGTGCGGCGGGGAAGGCAAGCTCGCGAGCGGCGAGGCCTGCCGCGAGTGCGGCGGCACGGGCCGTGTGGTGCGCGGTATCGGCGGCGCCTGAGACTGCGCAGTCCCCTCCAGGGCGGGCAGGTTCACGCGGCGGCGCGGGCTGGCTGCCAGCGTGCGCCCTGTGCCGCTGATTCAGGCACGGGTCAAGCAACACGCCGACGAGCCCACCAGGGCGCGAGTCAGGACGCTGCCTAGAATGCCGCGACCACTTCAACGCACGGGAACCGCATCATGCTCGTGGAGCGCCTCTGGGTCGGCAACGCACTGCGCAACTACAACTACCTCGTGGCCTGCCCGGAAAGCGGCGAGGCCCTGGCCATTGATCCGCTGGATGCGCCCCAGGTGCTGGCCACCGCCCAGGCCAGGGGCTGGGAGATCACGCAGGTCCTCAACACGCATGAGCATCACGACCACATCGGTGGCAACGCCGCCATCGTCGAAGCCACGGGCGCCAAGGTGATCGCGCACCACCGCGCCAGCGGCCTGATCCCTGGCGTGGACCGCGGCGTGGGCGCAGGCGACGTGATCAAGCTGGGCCGCCACATCGAACTGGAGTGTCTGGACACGCCGGGCCACACCCTGTGCCACATCTGCCTGTGCGCCCATGCGGAGCAGCCGGCGTTGTTCTCGGGGGACACGCTGTTCAACGCCGGGGCGGGCAACGTGCACCACGGTGGCAGCGTCGACGCGCTGTTCGACACCTTCAGCCGCCAACTGTCGCGCCTGCCGGACGAGACGCGGCTCTTCCCCGGGCACGACTACCTGGCGAACAACCTGAAGTTCACGCTCGCGCGCGAACCCGACAACACAGCCGCCCAGGCCCTGCTGGCCGAGGTGGCTGGGCAGGACGCAGCCCAGGCACCGGTGACGACGCTGGGGCAGGAGCGCAGGCACAACACCTTCATGCGACTGAAAAGCCCCAGCCTCGTCGCCCTGCTGCGCCACGAATTCCCCGACCTGCCGGAGGCGCCTGACGAGCGCCAGGTGTTCACCCGGCTGCGCGAGTTGCGCAACCGCTGGTAGCCGGCCCGGCCACCAACCGCACGGCGCTGACTCATCCGACAAGCGCACACGAAGCCTGGCGACCCGGCAGCGCAGACGGGACGCGCACACTGGTTCCCAGGAGCCGCCGCCGGGGTGGCCCGGCACACACGCGGGGGGCAGTCGTGTTCAAGCACATTCTTTTGGCCACGGACGGCTCCGATGCCTCGCGGCACGCCGCACGCCTGGCGGCACAACTGGCGCACCAGCACGGCGCCCGGCTCACGGCGCTGTTCGTGGTCGACCCCTACCCGTACCTGGGCATCGGCCAGACCAACCCGATGGGCTTCCAGGCCTACATGGCACATGCGCAGGAGCATGCGGCGCAGGCGCATGCCGAGGTGGAGCAACTGTGCCGGGATGAAAGCGCGCAGATCGAACTGCAACTGCGCATGGCGGAAAACGTGACGCCGGCCTCGGGCATCGTGCGCGTGGCCCGGGACGAGGGGGCCGACCTCATCGTGATCGGCTCGCACGGACGCACCGGCATCGCGCGCCTGATGCTGGGCAGCGTCGCCTCGCAGGTGGTGGCGCACTCGCCGGTGCCGGTGCTGGTGACGCGCTGAGCCCGCATGCCAAGCCCGCAAGGCCTGCGCGCCGGACGCGCGCGCTGGCCTCCGGAGTGAACAGGCTCAGGCGAGGGCCGCGGCCAGGCGCTTGACGCCTTCCTCGATCTTGTCCACATCGGCCGTGGCAAAGCTCAGGCGGAAAGTGGACGCATCGGGGTCCTGCGCGTAGAAAGGCGCCCCCGGCACGAAGGCCACGCCCTGCGCGATCGCGCGCTTGGCGAATTCACCGGCATCGCGCAGCTTGCCGCCCGCACCTGTCAGGCGCGCCCAGAAGAAAAGCCCGCCCTGCGGCTGCGTGAAGCTCACCGCATCGCCCAGTTCGCGCTGCAGCGCCGCGCCCATGGCCTGGGCGCGCTCGGCGTACACGCGGCGCACCTGGGCGAGCGTGGCGTCCATGCGGCCGGCCTGCAGGTAATGCGCCGCCGTGACCTGCGCGAAGGTGCTGGTGTGCGCGTCGCTGAACTGCTTGCACATGGTCGCGCGCGCCAGCAGGTCGGCATGCCCGGCCAGCCAGCCCACGCGCAGGCCGGGACTGAGCACCTTTGAGAGGCTGCCGCAATAGGCCAGGAAGTCGCGGCTGCCCGGCACCTGGCCGCACAGCGCCAGCAGGCTGGGCGGCGGCGCGTCGCCGAAGTAGAGGTCGCCGTACGGGTCGTCCTCCACCACCAGCACCTGGTGCCGCGCGGCCAGCTCCAGCACGCGCTTGCGGCGCTCGAGAGACAGCAGGCCGCCGCTGGGATTGCCGAAGCTGGGAATGAGGTAGACCATGCGCGGCCGGTGCTCGACCATCAGCTGCTCCAGCCGGTCCACCTGCACGCCCTCGGCATCGATCGGTGCGCTGACCAGCTGCGCGCCGTAAAGCCGGAAGCACTGGATGGTGGCAAGGAACGTGGGGCCCTCCACGATGACCTTGTCGCCCGGGTTGATCATCACCTTGGCCAGCAGGTCCAGCGCCTGCTGGCTGCCGGTGGTGACGATCAGCCCCTCGGGGGCGCAGTCCATGCCCTTGCCGGCCATGAAGCGGGCCAGCTCCGAGCGCAGCGGTCCGTGCCCTTCGGTGGCGCCGTACTGCAGGGCCGCGCCGGGCTCCTGGGCCAAGCCCTCGCCCACGGCCGCCTGCAGGCCGGCCACGTCGAACATGGCGCTGTCCGGGAAGCCGCCCGCAAAGCTGATGATGCCGGGCTTGCCCAGCAGCTTGAAAAGCTCGCGGATCGCGGAGGTTTCGACGTTGTTCAGTCGCTCGGCAAAGGTCAGTGGCATGGTCGAGGGGGCTGCGCGGTGGCTGCAAAAACGAAGGCGCAATGGTAGCGCCCCTGGCACTGCAACCCATGCGGGCCCGCCCTACACTGCCCGCCCATGAAGACCGCCGACATCGCCACCTTCTTTGCGACCCTGAAGGCCGCCAACCCCAACCCGGTGACGGAACTGGAATACACCAGCGTGTTCGAACTGCTGGCGGCGGTGCTGCTGTCGGCCCAGGCCACCGACGTGGGCGTGAACAAGGCCACGCGGCGCCTTTTCCCCGTGGCCAACACGCCGCAGAAGATCCTGGCCCTGGGCCTGGAGGGCCTGGAGGCCCACATCCGGACCATCGGCCTCTACAAGTCCAAGGCCAGGCACCTGCTGCAGACCTGCCAGATCTTGGTGGAAAGGCATGGCGGCCAGGTGCCACGCACCCGAGAGGAACTCGAGGCCCTGCCCGGCGTGGGCCGCAAGACCGCCAACGTGGTGCTCAACTGTGCCTTTGGCGAGGCGGTGATGGCGGTGGACACGCACATCTTCCGCGTGAGCAACCGCACGGGCCTGGCGGCGGGAAAGAACATAGACGCGGTGGAGGCCAGGCTGATGAAGCGCGTGCCGGCCCCCTACCTGGTCAACGCGCACCACTGGCTCATCCTGCACGGACGCTACGTCTGCCAGGCCAGGAAGCCGCTGTGCTGGCAGTGCGCCGTGAGCGCGCAGTGCAGCTTCAGGCCCAAAACGCCCGCGCCCGCATGAGCGCGAGGTTGCAGCAGCAAGAGCCCAGCCCTTGGGGCGGGCCGTGCGCTGCGGTGCCGTTGCCGTTGCCATGGGCCCAGCATCGCTGTAAGGCTCGGTTTCTTCGGGCACACCACGGCCAGTCTTTTTGCATGAGCCCAGCCCCCTGGCCGACCCCCGGTGCCGCGGCTCACAGATCGACCACCACCCAGCCGCCAAAGGCCGGCGCCTCCCGCGGCCACTGCGAAGCGGCTTCGATGCGGGGTGCGCCGCGTGCGCGCAGGTGCTGCACCGCGCGGATCACGCCGGCGTGCGTCACCCACAGTTGGTCGCGGCCGGCAGCCTGGGCTTCCTGCAGCGCCAGCCACACGCGCTCGAGCACCTGCTGCGTGCTCTCGCCGCCGCCGAACGCATGGCCTGCAAAGTCGGCGGTCCAGTCGTCGACCGCCGCCTTGGGTATGTCGGACCAGGGCACCCCTTCCCACCGGCCGAAATGCATCTCGGCCAGGCGCGCGTCGGTCTCCAGCGGCAGGCCCAGCCGCTCGGAGAGCGCACCCGCCAACTGCCTGGCGCGCTGCAGCGGCGAGGTGCGCAACAGCCCCACCAGGGGCTGGCCTGTGAGTTCCCGCACCAGCGCATCGGCAGCGTCTTGCGTGTGCGCCGTGTCGGCCCGCACATTGAGGCGTCCGTAGCACAAGCCCTCCGGAACCCGGGGCCTGGCATGCCTGACCAGCCACAAGCGCATGGCTAGAGGGCGAGCAGCAGGCCCAGGTAAAAGGCCAGCTCGCACACCTGCTGCACGGCGCCGAGTCCGTCTCCCGTGAAACCCTGAAGGCGCCGGGCCAGCATGCGGTGCATCCACGCCAGCGCCAGGGCCGCACCGATCACGCCACCCCACCAGGGCACGGCCGGCTGCAGGGCATGCAGCAGGGCCAGCGAGGCCAGCCACCACAGCAATGCGGCCGCGAGCGCCCGAGGCGCGATCGCGTCGGCCAGGGGCTTGGACTTGGAGCCCGCCACATCGCCCACGTGCGGCAACCGCCAGATGACCAGCAAGGGCGCAAAGCGCGAAGCCACGTGCGCCGCAAACAGCGCCCAGCCGGCCAGCGCGGCATTGGCCTGCCCCAGCAGCCCCAGCAGCGCGAGCTTGCCCACCAGGGCCAGCACCAGGGCGGCGGCGCCAAAGGAGCCGATGCGCGAGTCCTTCATGATCTCCAGCGCCCGCTCGCGTTCGAGGCTGCCGCCCAGGCCGTCGCACAGGTCGGCCAGGCCGTCCTCATGGAATGCGCCGGTGAGCATCACGCCCAGCACCGTGGCCACCCATGCGGCCACCCAGGGGGCGGCCGGCTGCTCGGGCAGGCGCCATACCACCAGGCCATAGGCCGACGCGGTGATCAGCCCCACCAGCCAGCCCACGCCGGGGAAATGCGCGGAACTTGCCCTCAGCGCCTCGGGGCTGAAGCCCACCCAGTCGGCCAGCCGGCCGGTGACCGGAATGCGCGTGAAGAACTGCAGCGCCAGCAGGAAGTGCTTGACCGCGGTCATGCCGCCTCCTGGCAGGAGACACCCGCGGACTCAAAGCTCGCCATCTCCCGCAGGATGGCGCAGGCCGACACGAGCAGCGGCCAGGCCAGGGCCGCGACCGACCCCTCCCCCAGGCGCAGGCCGAGGTCCAGCAAGGGCTCGGCGCCCAGGGCACGGAGCATGAGCGCGTGGCCGCGCTCGTGCGAGCAGTGTGCAAAGACGCAGCGCTCCAGCACAGCCGGCTGGAGCCGGGCCGCCACCAGCACGGCGCTCGAGGCGATGAAGCCGTCCACCAGCACCACGCGCCGCTCGTGCGCGGCCTGGAGCACCGCGCCCACCAGCGTGGCGATCTCCAGGCCACCGAAGGCTGCGAGCGCCTGCAGTGGCTCGGTGGCCTGGCGGTGGCGCTGCAGCACCCGCGCCAGGATCTCGGTCTTCCTGGCCAGCGCCGGTCCCGCCAGGCCCGTGCCGGCGCCCGTGCAGTCTTCCACCGGAATGCCGGCCAGCCGGGCCAGCAAAAGCGCCGCGGCCGAACTGTTGCCGATGCCCATCTCGCCGATCAGGAGCGCGTTGCCCGGCAGGGCGCGCACCAGGTCCACCCCGTGTTGCAGCGCCTGCTGGCAGACCTGCAGGCTCATGGCCGGGCCTTCCAGCGCATCGGCCGTGCCGCGCGCGGCCTTGCGCACGAGCAGGCCCGGACGCGGCGCGAAGTCGTGCCGCACGCCGCAATCCACCACCGTGAGCGACAGGCCGTGCTGGCGAGACAGCACGCTGACCGCGGCCCCGCCGGCCAGGAAGCTCTCCACCATCTGCC